>JAJQCH010000173.1 GCA_021202795.1 Oscillospiraceae bacterium | reverse complement strand
TGTGGTCAGTAACGACGGCTACGAGATCCTTCCCGTTGGCGGACTTACCATTCATGTGACAATCGAGGCAGAGACGGAAACTGTGGAAACTCCCGCGCCTACGAACCCTCCCGCTGAGGAGACAACTGAGGAGACGACCAAGGTTGAGACGAACGCTCTGACTGAGGTGCCTGAAGGCCTGAGCGGTATATACGCCAGCACAGAGGCTCTGACGGACGATCTGGTCGCCTTGGTGACGGCGGAGGCCTCCTATACGGAGGAAAACACCGTAGTATATGACGTAGTCCTGCAAATCAGTGCCGACGGCGGTATAACCTGGACGGATGCCACGGAGGAAGATTTCCCTGTCGAGGGCATTACCGTAACACTCCCCTATCCCGACGAAACAGATTCCTCTTATGATTTTATCGTCGCACATATGTTCACCATGACCAGCGAGCGGCTAGGCACCGTAGCCGGCGAGATAGAGTATCCTGCCGTGACCAAGACCGCCAACGGTATCCAGGTCACACTAAAGGGTCTGTCTCCTGTGGCCATTGCCTGGACGGAGGGGGCGGCAGCCACTGCCACCCCCACGGCAACTGCTTCCACTGCTGCCCCCGCTGCAACCGCTCCCAACACCGGGGATGAGATGAACGCTCCCCTGTGGCTAACGCTGGCGTTCCTCTGCGCCGCCGGTCTGGCTGTGACTGTTGCAGCGCGGAAAAAGAAAGGCTGATATCAAAGTATTCAATGGCCGCATCAAAGTGTTTCCTTTGATGCGGCCATTTCAATGCCATTATAACATAAAAATTTTTAACTATTTTCCCTCTCCTGGCTGTCAAAACGGTTTACTTGCGGGCAGGAATCTGTTAAAATGACGGTATATGTTGTTAAAGGGGTACAGATGTATGAAAACCATATATTATGACAAGGACATCCCCCGCATCCTTCTGACCAAGGGCGCGGCAAGGTTCAAGGCCACGCGGGGACTTCTGTATACAGGAATCAACGCGGTGAAATTCAAGGTAAACATCCCCGACCCGCCGTTGCCGGCGGATAACTGGGTGCGGGTGAAGAATATCGCCTGCGGCGTTTGCGGCACGGACGTCAGCTTTTTCAAATCAACCACCGGCACCAACTCCGCCCTGGAGCCTATCCCCGCCAGCAAAAAGACCTTCCTGGGCCATGAAAACGTGGGCGTAATCTCCGAGGTAGGGGCCGCCGTCACGGATTTCAAGGTAGGCGATCGGGTTGGTATCCGGGCTTACATGGCCGGGTGCGACAACAAGGATCTGCCCCGCTGCAAAAACTGTGCCGAGGGTAATTACAGCCTGTGCTTGAATTACGGGGCCAAGCCCCGCTTCGATCTGGAATGGACAGGCGCGGGCTGGGGCGACAGCTTTATTGCACCTCAGCAGCAGCTATACCACGTCTATGACGAGCTGACCAACGACCAGGCGGTAATGATAGAGCCGAGCTGCGTGTCTGTTCATGCCGTTTTGCTGAATCCGCCTAAGGCGGGTGAAAAAATTCTGGTCATGGGCTGCGGCGTCATCGGCCTCGGCATCGTTCAGGCCCTGCGGGTGATTCAGCCGGACTGCGAAATATGGGCCATGAGCCGAACCAAGGACAAGCTGGACTTTGCCCGGCGGCTGGGTGCTGACCATATCCTCACCGGCGACGCGCTGGAGGCCGCGAGTGAGGCCACCGGCGGCAGCGAGGTCTATCAGGGTATGAGCCACAAAAACCGCTATTTCTTCGGCGGCTTTGACCGGCTGTACGACTGCATCGGCGGCGATTGGGCCAACACCCTGGGCGTTCGTCTGCTGGCCTCTCGCGGCACCTTCGTGAAGGTGGGCCACCACATGAACGCCGTGAAATATGACGAGACCCCTGTCTGGTGGCAGGAGCTGACCGTTATCGGCGTAGACTCTCACGGCATGGAGGAATACGAGGGTCGGAAGCTTTACACCTTCGACCTGGTGCAGGAGTGGATACGGGACGGAAAATACTCCGTGGACGGCTTTGTGTCCCACCACTTCAAGCTGGACGACTATAAAAAAGCCTACAAACTGGCCATGGAGAACCCTCCTGGTGTGTTCAAAATCGTCCTGGATTGTCAATAACAGCAAAAAATTCCAAGGCCCGGCGGCCTTGGAATTTTTTTATGCTGACTAAAATCATGTTTACTTGCGGGTAAAAATCTGTTATTCTTAATATAATAATATGGAGTGCTTAGGAGGATGCCGCCCTAGGAGCGGCAAATATTATGGATTTTGAGGAACTGATTGCGAAGCAGCGGGCTTATTTTGCCACCGGCGCTACCCGCACGCTGGAAAACAGACTGTCCGCCCTGGAAAAGCTGCGGAACGCCGTGAAAGAATTTCAGCCCCGCCTGTATGAGGCCCTGGAGAACGATTTGAACAAGACGCCCTACGAGGCATATCTGACAGAGCTGGGCCTGGTATACAGTGATTTGAACTATATCACCCACCATCTGAAAAAGTGGGTCAGGGATAAAAAGGTTCCCGGCGGCGTTTGCCTGATGCCCAGCAAGTGCCGTCTCAGCCCGGAACCTTATGGCGTGGTGCTGATTGTAAGCCCCTGGAACTATCCCGTGAATCTGAGCCTGTTGCCTCTAATGGGGGCTTTAGCTGCCGGAAACTGCGTGGTGCTGAAGCCCTCCGGCCAAGTACCCCACACTAGCGCCGTGTTGGCGGATCTGCTGGCCAGCGTATTCCCGCCGGAGCAGGTCTCTGTCATAACTGGCACCCACGACCAGTGCCAGGGCCTTTTGACGCAGGAATGGGACTATATTTTCTTCACCGGCTCCCAGGCAGGAGGCCAGGCTGTCATGCGGGCCGCGGCGGAAAATCTCATTCCCTTCACCTTGGAGCTTGGGGGCAAAAACCCGACGATTATCGACCCCACCGCCGACCTGAAGCTGGCCGCCAAGCGCATCGCCTACGCCAAGTGCCTGAATGCGGGCCAGACCTGCGTGGCCCCGGATTATTTGCTGATTCACGAGAGCGTCCGGGACGAATTTGTGGAGGAATACCGAAAGGCTGTGGCAAAATTCTTCCCCAAGGGGGATATGAGCAGTATGGTCAGCATCGTAAATGACCATCACTTCCAGCGGCTTCTGGGGCTGGTGGAAGGCGGCAACGCTTCCGTCAGCGGAGATGCGGACCCGGAGCTGCGGATGATCCCCCCCGCCCTGCTGGTGGACGTTGACCCCGACGGCCCCGTCATGGAGCGGGAGATCTTTGGCCCGGTGCTGCCCGTGCTGACATGGACAGACCTGAACTGGTGCGTCAACTATATTCACGGCAAGGGCAAGCCCCTGGCCCTGTATGTCTTTACGGAGGATGAATCCATCGCGAAGCGCATGGCGGACGCCTGCTCCTCCGGGGCCGTGTTTATAAACGACTGCCTGCTCCAGGCCGCCAGTAGCGGCGTTCCCTTCGGCGGCGTGGGCCAGTCCGGGACAGGAGCCTATCACGGCAAAGCCAGCTTTGACACCTTCACCCACTACCGCCCCGTGCTGGAACGGAAGAAAATCGACCTGCCCGTGCGGTATTTCCCCTTCAACAAGCTCAAAATGAAGCTGCTCACTATGTTCGTGCGGTGAAGCCCATACCAATTTTACGGAAGCGACAGTATGTAATGCCGCTTCCGTTTTATTTTTACCATTTTATCAATGACCTTTCCGCTGTAAGGTCTTGACAGGACAGCAATCTTTATGATATCTTTTTGATATCATAAATAGGAGGCCACTCACATGGAAAAGGCTGAAATCCGCGAAATCCTGCTCGACAATCCCAAAAAAGGAATGCCCGTACTGATCGGGGTGATACTGTCCTATATCGCAGCCATCGGCCTGTGCGTTCTGGGCGCGTTTATGTCCGGCGTTTTAGGCACCTTTCTGCTGATTGTCAGCATCGTCTGGATGTGTCTGGGCTGGATTCTTTTGTGCGGACTGAAAACCCTCAAGCCCCAGGAGGCCCTGGTGCTGACCCTGTTCGGCAACTATCTCGGCACGCTGAAAGGCGCGGGCTTTTACTGGGTAAACCCCTTCTGCACCGGGGTGAACCCCGCCGCCAAGACCAAGCTGAACCAGTCCGGGGACGTGGACGGGGGCCGCAAGCAGCCCCTGCTTTTATCTGCGGACAGCCTGAATGTGTCTCTGGATATGGAATCAGGAAAAAAGTTGTCCCTGAAAATGATGACTCTGAATAACGCCAAGCAGAAGATAAACGACTGCCTTGGCAATCCCGTGGAAATCGGCATCGCCGTGATCTGGCGGGTGACGGACACAGCCAAGGCTGTTTTCGCCGTGGATAACTACAAGGAATATCTGTCCCTCCAGTGCGACAGTGCATTGCGGAACGTGGTGCGGATGTACCCCTATGACGTATCCCCCAACGTGGACACCACCGGGGACGGCATGGCGGACGACGGCAGTCTGCGCGGTTCCAGTGAGGTGGTAGCAAACCGCATCCGCCAGGAGATTCAGGAGAAGGTGAACGAGGCCGGGCTGGAAATTTTGGAGACCCGCATCACCTATCTTGCCTACGCCACAGAGATTGCCGCCGTCATGCTCCAGCGCCAGCAGGCCAGCGCCATCATCGACGCCCGGAAGATGATTGTGGACGGGGCCGTGGGCATGGTGGAAATGGCTCTGGACCGGCTGAACGAGAGCGGCGTTGTGGAGCTGGACGAGGAGCGCAAGGCCGCCATGGTGTCGAACCTTCTGGTCGTCCTGTGCGGCAACAAGGATGCGCAGCCCGTGGTCAACTCCGGGAGCCTGTATTAAACCGTCATGGCGGAGAAATCCGAGAAAAAACAGGTACCTCTGCGCCTGAGTCAGCAGCTATATAACGACCTGGCCGCCTGGGCCGAGGACGATTTCCGCTCCGTGAACGGTCAAATCGAATATCTTCTGAGCGAGTGCGTCAAGCAGCGCAAAAAAGGCCGCAAGCTCCCTCCAGACCAATAACCAATCTCAATGCAGTCTGCAAAAGAACAGCAGTTCTGGTTAAGCCAGAGCTGCTGTTCTTGTTTCTTATATAGGTCAGGATGGGTATTCTTCCGTTATCTGGAAGGTAACGCCCGTTATATCCTCGCCTTATCGTTTTGGTATCTTCTTATAAATGCTCTCCATGCGATTCAGGGCTTCATAAAGCGTGTCGTCCTTTTTGGCGAAGTGAAGACGAATCAGGTGATTCACCGGCTCCCGGAAGAAACTGGAGCCGGGAACAGCTCCCACGCCCACGTCTCTGGCCAGAGTCTCGCAAAATTCCAGATCGCTGTCATAACCAAATTCGCCAATGTCCAGAAGAATGTAATAGGCCCCCTGGGGGAAGGTATACCCCAGACCGATGCGATCCAGGCCGTTTACGAAAAGATCCCGCCGGTGAGTGTAATCCTGCCGAAGCTGTTCGTAATATTCCAGGCCGAATTTCAGTCCCGGTATCACCGCCTCCTGGAGCGGAGCCGCCGCGCCGACGGTGAGGAAATCGTGTACCTTCTTGATGCGATCGGTGATCTCCGGGGGAGCAATGGTATAGCCCAGCCGCCAGCCGGTGATGGAGAAGGTCTTGGATAGGCTGGAGCAGGAGATGGTGCGTTCCCACATCCCTGGCAGGGAGGCGAAATAAACGTGTTCATACGGCTCATAGACGATATGCTCATATACCTCATCGGTGATGACATAAGCATCGTATTTCGCCGCAAGATAGGCAATAAATTCCAACTCCTGATGGGTGAACACCTTGCCGCTGGGGTTGGAGGGGTTGCACAGCACCAGCGCCTTAGGCCGCTGACGGAAGGCATCCTCCAATACCTCCGGGTCGAAGCTGAAGCTCGGAGGCGTCAAAGGCACATAGATCGGCTCCGCACCGGACAGGATAGTGTCCGCTCCATAATTTTCATAGAAGGGGGAAAAAATAACCACCTTGTCTCCCGGATTTGCCACGGTCATCATAGCAGCCATCATGGCCTCCGTGCTGCCGCAGGTGACGACAATATTCTCATTAGGGTCGATAGGAAGGCCCATATAGCGGGTCTGCTTTGCCGCCAGGGCTTCCCGCAGGTTCTGCGCTCCCCAGGTGGTGGAGTACTGGTGAAAATCTTCCCGGCTCACCTCTGCTAGACGATCCAGAATCGCTTTCGGCGGGTCAAAATCCGGGAACCCCTGGGACAAATTCACAGCCCCGTATTGATTGGAAATGCGTGTCATGCGCCGGATGACTGAATCGGTAAATTCCGACGTGCGTTGAGATAGCTTCTGCATATTACTCTCCTGTTATATAGGACTTTTTGTCGTTCAGAATATGCCGGGGATCCAGGGCGTCCTTAATGCGGTTCATAACGGCCACGTTCGCTGGAGCGGTCTCCCGAAAGAAATAGTGCCGCTTGGAAAGACCAACGCCGTGTTCCCCGGAGGTGACGCCGCCCAGTCGGTAAGCCATGGCATAAGCCTGCTCCATGCTGGCCCGGAGCTGCGCGTTCCACGTCTCCTGTGTGCGTTCGCCCCGCACCACGCAGAGATGGACATTGCCGTCCCCGGCGTGACCGAAAGCCACCATCTGCATCCCAGAGGACTGTTCCAGGTCATTGATATATCGAATAAATTCCTCTGTTTTGCTGATGGGAACCACAATGTCCACCGGCTCCTGCTCGGACACAGCCTCCACTGCGTTCACCAGCGCACCCCGCACCTTCCAAATGTCTGTCGCCCGCTGTGGATCGGACAGAACAATATAATCCAGCGCACCTTGGGCCAGAGCCAGAGAGCGCACCCGCTCCACATTTGCCTCTACCTCCGAGCTATGGCCATCGAAGGTCAGAAGAATATAGGAGCCGGCGTCCGATCGGGGATATTGGACGCCTAAAAACGCTTCACCCAAGGCCACCACTTTCCGCTCCATGAACTCCACTGCCGTAGGATTCGCGTCTGCCCGCAGGATGGACAGCACACTGCCGATGCCGGTTTTCAGATCGGGATAGGGTACCAGCACGCTGACCGACGCTTCCGGCTTTGGGATCAGCCTCAGAATGCATTTGGTGATGACAGCCAGCGTTCCCTCCGCGCCGACGATCAGGTTTTTCAGGCTCAGACCTGTGGCGTCCTTTACGTTTTTTCCGCCCACGGTCAGAATCGTTCCGTCCGCCATGACGATTTCCAGGCCCCGGACATAGTCGCGGGTGACGCCATATTTCACAGCCCGCATACCTCCGGCGTTGGTGCTGATGTTCCCGCCCAGAGTGGATGCCTTCTCCCCCGGATCCGGAGGATAAAACAGCCCTCTGTCCTCCACGAAAGCCTGAAGCTCCTCCAGCAGGATGCCCGGTTCCACCGTCACGGTCATGGTGTCCTCATCCAGCTCCAGAACTCGGTTCATCCGGGACAGGTCAAGAATGATGCCTCCTCGCACCGGCACCGTGGAACCCACCAGATTCGTTCCCGCGCCGCGCGGAGTAACTGGTATCTCGTATTCATGGGCATAGCTCAGCAGGGCGCTGACCTCTGTTGTGGACAGGGGGAAGGCCACAGCCTGAGCTGTCCCCTGAAGACGTCCCAGCTTGTCGCTGAGATATTTGGGATCGATATTTTCAAATATCAGCCGAGTTGGATCAGTTATGATTCTCTCCAGCGCCGCCCGGTCAAGGGGCGGTGTTTTTTCTATTGTAGCACATTTTTCCCGTGATGTGAAATCCCCCATCGTATTTCCTTCCAATCTTTCTTGAATCATTATATTGCAGGATGGTATCGAAACCTCCGCCTCGATACCATCCTCCAGCCTTATTGATAATCTGCCAGCAGATTGTCGTCCCAGCCCACGGCGATGAAGTAGCCGTTGTAATCGTCATTGAACACAGCCTCTGTCTCTTCAGTTTGGAAGGCAGCCACCACCTTGGCATAAATCTCCACTAACTCAGGATCCTCCAGGTCGGCGGTACGGGCGGCAATCAGGTTCCAATACTCCACCTGATCCAGCACTGTATCCTGATAGATGGCGTCTTCCGTCTTCAGGCCGAAATCCAAGGCATAGTTGCCGTTGACAACGGCGGCGGTCACATCGTCCAGGACGGACGGGATAGTGTTGGCGGCCAGCTCTTCGATCTGGATAGCCACGTTATAGCTCACAATATCGTCCACTGTGGGGTTGAAGCCCGCCTCCTCGCTGATGGTGATAAGACCGGCAGCCTCCAGCACCTTCAGGGCGCGACCGCCATTGGTGACATCGTTTGGTATGGCCACCACGTCGCCGTCCTGTAGCTCGTCTACTGAGCTGATTTTATTGGAATATACATTCAAGGGGATAATAAAGGTGTTACCGACGATGGAGAGTTCATAGCCATAGCTCTCGATCTCTGATTCCAGATAGATCCGATGCTGGAAGGCATTCAAGTCAATCTCTCCGGCAGCCAGAGCATTGTTGGGCGTGACGTAGTCGCTGAACTGCACGATCTCAAGATCAATGCCCTCCTGCGCCAGCGCCTCCTTTGCCGGCTCCCACAGATCCTCATAGATGCTGCCAACCACGCCCAGCCGGACGGTCACAGGCTCGGCGGTCTCCTCTTCCGCTTCTTCAGTCTCTTCCACCGCAGCTTCAACAACAGTCTCAGTCTCCGTTTCGGTTTCAGCCGAATCACTACTGGAGCTGCCGGAGCAGCCGGTTATAGCAAAGCACAATGTCAGTACAACAAGCAAAAGAGCCAATATATTTTTCCGTTTGGTCGATTGTAAAATGAAGTTGAACACCTAAAAAATCCATAGCAATTGAATC
>JAJQCH010000160.1 GCA_021202795.1 Oscillospiraceae bacterium | reverse complement strand
ATCACTATGGATTTTCTTTTTCAAGTGTCCATCTTCATTATGCAATCAACCAACTGCCTTTTTTATTGCCGTTCTAATTTTGAATCCCGTTCTGCGCGATAGAGAAAGCTGGAAAGAGCCATGCCGCACGCCTCCGCCGCCTCGGTGCCTGTTATTTCCCCTGCATACCAGCGCCGAAAGGCGGTGTCATACCCCTCTGGACGGGGCTTCTGGGGGCGGCCAAACTGCACGCCCTGCGCCTTCGCCGCCGCAATGCCCTCCGTCTGCCGCTGCCGGATGTTGCTTCGCTCGTTTTCCGCCACGAAGGACAGCACCTGGAGGACGATGTCGGACAAGAAGGTTCCCACCAGGTCTTTTCCCCGGCGGGTGTCCAGCAGGGGCATATCCAGCACCATGATGTCGACGTGCTTTTCCTTGGTCAATATGCGCCACTGGTTTTGAATTTCTTCGTAGTCCCGGCCCAGCCGGTCAATGCTTTTGATAACGAGCAGGTCGTTTTTCTTCAGCTTTTGAATCAGCTTTGCATATTGCGGCCGGTCAAAATCCTTGCCGGATTGCTTGTCCACAAAGATATTCTTTCCCGGCACATTGGCCATTCGCAGGGACAAAAGCTGCCGATCCTCGTTTTGTTCCCTTGTGCTGACACGGGCATAACCATATGTTTCCATATTGTTCCTCCAAATTAATAAATGAATAAATAAAAAAGGAACCGCTGCTGTGCAACGGTTCCTTTGGGTTTTCGGGAGCCTTGGCTCCGTTTTTATAGATTGCTTTACGCGGCTGTGATGACGATGTCGCCCTCCCAGGTTCCTCCGGCGGACACATCCACGGTCTCTCCGTCCACGGTGACGACGCCGTTGAGAACAGCGCCCTCCTCCACGGTCAGGCCGGTGATGTTGGACTGCTCCACCACCGTCCAGGTGGTGCCGGCCTCCAGGGTGACATAGGTTCCCCAGATGGTGTCGTAGCCGTCCACGTCACGATAGTAGTTTGCGCCAGACTCGGCGTAATCCGCAAACTTCTCGTGCCAGGTGTCCACGGTGCCGGTGAAGATATCGCCGGTCAGGCTGGCGGAATCCTCAAACACGATGGTCAGGGTGCGCTGATAGTCCTCGTGGTTGATGTTGCCCACCAGGGCGGTGGTGCCGTCCACGATCACGTCGATGCCGATATGGTCGGCCACTTCCTCGTCCGCGCCGATCCAGTTGCCGTTGGCGTCCGCGTTCAGGGCGGTCTGGAGCAGAACGCCTGTCCAGGACTCCACAGTGGCGTTGGTCAGATGAATGAGAGCGTTATCGCTGCGAACCAGGATGGTCGCACCCATGGTGTATTCCAGGTAGGCCCAGGTGGCCTCGTCGGTCTTCTCTATCCAGCTCTCCTTATACTCGCCGGTAGCGTAATCTTCGGGAGCCAGCTCCTCATAGGTGGCAATGGTGGAATCCTTCACGTACAGAACGCCCTTAGCATCGGAGATGCTGCCGCCGCCGCCCATCAGGTCGGGAACGTGCATCATAATGGCGTTGCGGAAGCCCGCAACCACGGAGCCGGTGGTCTCGGTGACGATGTCATCCTCCTCAGCATAGGCCAGGGGGTCGATAGCGGCCCGCTCGTCCAGATCCTCCGCCTCGCTCTCGGCGCGAATGACGTTGGTATCCACCGTCGCGTCGTCGGTACTCAGGATGTACAGCTCGCCGAAGTTTGCAATGATGGAGCCGTACTCAGCGGATTCATACACGGTGCCATAGAGATAATCCCGGCAACGGCTGTCGGAATAAGAGCAGTAGCCGCCCAGCAGGGTGCGGGCATAGCTGTTATAGGCAACCATATCCAGACCCATGCCCACGGCGGAGTCGGTGGCCATAGCCGCCCATCCGTCCACGATGACGGCGGTGCCGTAATAATAGGTCTCGCTCTCGCCAATGGACAGGGAGCTGCGGATGGAGCCGCGAACCATCAGGCTGGTGCCATGGGGCCAGTTGGCGTCCGCGATGGCGGTGCCGGTCTCGGAATCCAGGTAACAGTCCTTGATGACCACCACAGTGTCGATGTAATCCTCATCGGAGGAGCCGGAATAGCGGTCATTGTCGCTGCCGGCAGTAACAATGCCGGTGGTGCCGGTGGCATAGATGCCGTCCAGCTCCAGGTAGGCGCCGCCGCTGGCGGTGATCAGAGTGCCGGTGGTGGAGTCGATTTTGGAGTCGAAGGACTGGAAGTCCAGCAGCTCCTGCGCCCGGTCGTAGATGTCCAGGTCGGCGGCGTCATAGGTAGCCTCCTCCCCGCCCAGGACAAAGGACACAGCCCCCTCCGTGGTGTCGTCACCCACTACGGAAACAAAGTCGGTTTCCGTGCTGGAAAAATCGAACTGAGAGATGCCGGCCTCGGTGATGTTCCCTTCCAGGGAAACATCCTCCGCCTCCGTTTCCTCCACGCCCTCGGCTGTGACAGCGTAGGCGTACACGGCGGAGCTGCTGCTCATGCCGCCGCTGGCTTCCCCGCTGGCCTCACTGCTGGCAAGAGCTGTAGCGGACAGGCTCAGGCACAGCGCTAGGGCCAGCACCAAAGATAGAATACGCTTCTTCATGGTTTTGCTTTCTCCTTTCCACATTTACCGCAAACGCGGCTGAGATGATATGATTATAAATGAATAATAATATTTCCACAAGCTTTTTCTTCCATTTTCGGAAAATTTACGTTGACAGGGGCGGAAAAAGAGGGTATGATAGATATACTCACATGAAGGAGTATTTAATATGTCTTTTACATTTGCTGCGGAATTTACATTCTTTTACTTTTGCAAGAAAAAGTAAAAGTGATTTCGCCTGCAGCAAGCTAAAAAGTCACCCCAAGCTGAGCAGTGAAGAAATCACTGTTCAGCTTTTTTTGTATGCCTAAACACATTTTTGTAATAAGGAAGGGAATCAATATGGAACTGGAACAGCTCAAACAGCAGATTGAGGACATCGACGGGCAGATGAGCCGCCTGTTCGCCCAACGTATGGCCGTCAGCGGCCAGATCGCCAAGGCGCGGGCGGCCCAGGGCTTGCTGCCGGACGCAGCAGGTATCCGGGAGGCGCGGGCCGGCTTTCAGGCACAGGCCGGAGAGGATCTGGAGGATTACGCCGGTGTGCTGTACAACACCCTCCAGGACGTGAGCCAAAGCTATCAGACCGCCCTGGTGCGGGGAAAAAGCCCCCTTTGCGATCGCATCGCCCAAGGCCTGACGGACACGCCGCCCCTGTTCCCGGAGAAGGCAACCGTAGCCTGTCAAGGCGTGGAAGGAGCCTTTGCCCAAATCGCCGTGCAGCGGCTGTTTCGGGAACCGTCTATATCTTATGTAAACCGTTTTGAGGCGGTATTTTCCGCCATTGCCAACGGCTTCTGCCGCTATGGCGTGCTGCCGCTGGAAAACAGCACCGCCGGTTCGGTGAACAAAATATATGACCTGATGATGGAATATAATTTCAGCATTGTCCGTTCTGTTCGCCTGAAGGTAGACCACAATCTGATGGCACTCCCCGGCGCAAAGCTGGAGGACATCAAGGAGGTGGTATCCCACGAGCAGGCGCTGGCGCAATGCGCAGACTTTCTGAAATCGCACCCTGGCATACGGGTAACGGTATGTGAAAATACCGCCGTGGCCGCGAAGCTGGTGGCAGAGTCTGGCCGTCGGGATCTGGCGGCCCTGGCCTCCCATGACTGCGGAGCCTTGTACGGTCTCCAACCCCTGGCGGAGGGGATTCAGGACAAGGGCAACAACTACACCCGCTTCATCTGCATCGGCAAGGATCTGGAAATATTCCCCGGCGCTGATAGAACAAGTATTATGTTAACCGTAAATCACAAGCCCGGCTCTCTCTATCGGGTCATGGCCCGCATCAATGCCCTGGGTATCAACATGACCAAACTGGAAAGCCGCCCTCTTCCTGACCGGGATTTTGAGTTCATGTTCTATTTCGACCTGGATACCTCCGTCTATTCTCCCCGCTTCATTCAGCTGATGGGCGACCTGGAAAGTCTGTGCGAGACGTTCAAGTATCTGGGCAGCTACACCGAAATCGTATAATACCGCGTTCCTGGCTCCCATTAACAGGCGCAGGCATCGTCGGCGTTACTGTACTTTTTCGTTCCGGCTCAATAAAAAAATAAGCCCACAGACTTACGTCTGTGGGCTTAGCTGTTGGCGCAGCGGGTGGGATTCGAACCCACGTGGGATTGCTCCCAAACTGATTTCGAGTCAGCCCCGTTATGACCACTTCGATACCGCTGCATTTCTATCGGTGCCTGGCAGGAAAAAACACGCTTCCATACTATATCATTGAAGGCGGCAAATTGTCAACTGTGAAAGGAGAACGCCTTGTTATGCGGCGTCTCCCTCAACTTGTCCATGGCGCTGTCTTCTCGGGTCGGCAATTTATGACAGAAGAACCTTGTCGCTGTCCATGCTGCCACCCAGGGCGGCGAATTTTTCCAGAAGATCCTCACGGGTCAGCTTCTGCTTTTCCTCCCCGGAAATATCCAGAATAATGCGTCCCTCGTCCATCATAATAAGGCGGTTGCCGTGGGCGATAGCGTCCCGCATATTGTGCGTTACCATGAAGGCGGTCAGGTGATTTTCCTGAATGACCGCGTCCGTGGTGTTGAGAACCTTCTCCGCCGTTTTTGGGTCAAGAGCGGCGGTATGTTCGTCCAGCAGGAGCAGCTTTGGCTTTTTCAGCGTGGCCATCAGAAGGGTCAGGGCCTGCCGCTGACCGCCGGAGAGAAGCCCCACGCGGGCGGTCATGCGATCCTCCAGCCCCAGGTTCAAGGTTTTCAGAAGCTCACGGAATTCCTCCTGCTCCTTTTTGGTGATGCCACGGCGGAGGGTGCGCTTCTCTCCCCGGCGCTTGGCCAGGGCCAGGTTCTCCTGAATTTCCATGGTGGCGGCGGTGCCGGTCATGGGATCCTGGAACACACGGCCCAGGTATTTGGCCCGCTTATGCTCCGGCAGGTTGGTCACGTCCTCCCCATCAATAATGATAGAGCCGGAATCAACGGGCCACACGCCCGCAATGGCGTTCAGGCAGGTGGACTTTCCCGCGCCGTTGGAACCGATGACGGTGACAAAATCCCCTTCGTTCAGCGTAAGGCTCACGCCGTTTAATGCCCGTTTTTCGTTCACGGTGCCGGGGTTAAAGGTCTTGTATATATCCCGAAGCTCAAGCATTGGCGTCTACCTCCTTCTTGGCAGAGGTGAAATATTTTTCCTTCCAGTGCGGAACGGCCAGGAACACCGCCACAATCAGAGCAGACAGCAGCTTCAAATCGGAGGAGTTCAGCCCCAGCCAGAGCACCACCTGAATGACCAGGTAATAGATGATGGCGCCGAAAGCCACGCCCAGCAGCTTCAGAGCGAAGTTGTTGAATATCCTGCCGAAGATAACATCTCCGATGATAACGGCGGCCAAACCGATAACGATAGCGCCGCGGCCCATGTTCACGTCCGCGAAGCCCTGATACTGGGCATACAGAGCGGAGGCCAGCGCCACAATGCCGTTGGAAATCATCAGGCCCAGAACCTTATTGAAATTGGTGTTGATGCCCTGGGCCCGGCTCATGCTCTCGTTCGCGCCGGTGGCCCGCAGGGAGCAGCCAAGCTCCGTGCCGAAAAACCAGTACATAACAAGAATAAGAACCACCAGGAAGATAAGGCTGGCAAAGATAGGGTTATTCAGCGCCAGTGAGCGCACATACCGCAGCGACACCAGCAGGTTATATTTATCCACACTGACGGCCACGTTGCTGGTCGTTCCGGCAGAGGTACCGATGCCGAGGATGCGGAGGTTTATGGAATACAGGCCAAGCTGCGTCAGAATACCGGCCAAAATAACGGGAATCCCCATAAAGGTATGGAAAATACCTGTCACCAGCCCCGCCAGCACGCCCGCCAAAAAGGCGCACAGCATGGCGACCCCAACGGAATAGCCGTTGGTTATCATAATGACGCAGACCGCGCCGCCCGTGGCCATGGTGCCGTCCACAGACAGGTCGGCCATATCCAGAATTTTATAAGTGATGTACACGCCGATGGCCATAATACCCCAGATGATGCCCTGGGCGCACGCCCCCGGCAAGGCGTTGAGCAGGGATGTTATGCTCATACCGATCAACCTCCAACAATAAAATGCGCACAAATGCGCCTCCAGCGCACCCGGTCGGTTTCTGCGCATAGATAATTGTATTATATCAAAAAACAACGGGAAAAGGAATACCCTTTTCCCGTTGTTTTGCTTATTTTTTAGTAAGAATTAGTCCTCGTAAGCAGTGTAATCCTCACCCACGGTAATGCCAAGCTCCTCGCAGCGGTCGGCCATATACATCTTGGTCACTTCAGGAGCGCTCTGCACTTCCATGGTGGTGATGTCAGCGCCGTTGACCAGGATCTCATAAGCCATCTCGCCAGCGATGTAGCCGATGTCATAGTAGCTGATGGACAGGGTAGCGATGCCGCAGCCACTCATAATGCCGCTTTCGCCAGCGACAACAGGCACGCCAGCCACGGAAGTCACATTGTAGATAGCCTCGGTGTTGGCTGCGGCGGTGTTGTCAGTGGGGACAAACAGCACATCGCAGTTGTCGCAGGCGGTCTGGGTGACGGAGGCAATGTCGTTGGAGTCAGCGAAGGTGTACTCGGAGACAGTGTAGCCCAGTTCTTCCAGATAGCCGGTGATAACGGTGGACTGATAGACGGAGTTCGGCTCAGCGGAGCAGTAGAGGATGCCCACGTTGGGGTACTCCTCCACCGGGCAAAGCTCGGCAATCATGTTGGCCTGCTCAGACAGCGGAGCCAGGTCGGAGGTGCCGGAGATGTTGGTGCCGGTAGCGCCAGTCCAGTCATCAATGCCCAGAGCAGTGGCGTAGTCAGTAACAGAGGTACCCAGGATGGGGATGTCGCTGGTAGCGGCGGCAGCGGCCTGCAGGGCGCTGGTGGCGTTCGCCAGAATCAGGTCAACACCCTCGGAAACCAGGGAGTTGGCGATGGTGGCGCAGTTGGCGGTCTCGCCCTGAGCGTTCTGGAAGTCGAAGGTCACGTTCTCCTCGCCCAGCAGCTCGATCAGCGCGTCCTCAAAGCCCTGGGTGGCCAGATCCAGCGCGTCATGCTCAAGCTGCTGGATGATGCCGATGGTGTAATGGGTGGCCTCGGCGGTCTCCTCGGTCTCCTCAGCCTCTTCGGTCTCTTCGGTCTCTTCGGTCTCGGTGGTCGTGGTCTCTTCTTCCTCGTCAGCATCCGTGCTGTCAGAGGAGCTGCTGCACGCGGCCATGGAGAACACCATCACCAGCGCCAGCAGAAGTGCAAGAAGTTTTTTCATCTTTGGTTTGTCCTTTCGTTTACATTTGCCGAATTTCACGGCAGACATACCACGACTGATTAGAAACCAGCCGTAATTTTCTCTATTTTATTTCTTTAAAGCACCGATGTCAATGTGCAGTTTCACTAAAAACAACACATTGACATGATACAAAGTCACAACACATTGACTTTACAAGGGCTTTTCCTTATTTTAAAATCACCTTGCGGTAGCTTTTTTTACCCCGGCGGAGCAGAACGCCGCTCCGCAGCTTTGCCTCCGGCACAACGAGAAACAGGTCTGTCACCTTTTCCCCGTCGCAGGTCACGCCGCCCTGAAAAATGTTCTGCCGGGCCTCTGAATTGGAGGCACACAGCCCGGATTTCACCAGCAGCTGCTTGATGTCTATGCCGCCGTCCTTCAAATCATCTTGAGAAAGCTCCGTCACAGGCGCTTCCTCCCCGCCGCCGGAGCCAAACAGGGCGCGGGCGGCGGCCTGAGCCTTCTCCGCTTCCTCCTGGCCGTGAACCATCTTGGTCAGTTCATAGGCCAGTATCTCCTTGGCGGTGTTAATCTGCTGATCCTTCCAGGCAGCCATCTCCTCAATCTGCTCCAGGGGCAGGAAAGTCAGCATCCGCAGACAGTTTATAACGTCCGCATCCCCCACGTTCCGCCAGTATTGATAAAATTCATAAGGGCTGGTCTTGTTGGGGTCGAGCCATACTGCGTTTCCGGCGGTCTTGCCCATCTTGTTCCCCTGGGAATCAGTCAGCAGCGTCACTGTCAGAGCGTAGGCATCCTTCCCCAGCTTCCGGCGGATCAGCTCCGTGCCGCCAAGCATATTGCTCCACTGGTCGTTGCCGCCGAGCTGCATATTGCAGCCAAATTCCTGGAACATATGATAGAAGTCGTAGGACTGCATAATCATATAGTTAAATTCCAGGAAGGACAGACCCCGCTCCATGCGGTTTTTGTAGCACTCGGCCCGGAGCATATTGTTCACGGAGAAGCAGGCTCCTACCTCCCGCAGCAGCTCCACATAGTTCAGATTCAGCAGCCAGTCGGCGTTATTAAGCATCAGGGCCTGACTGGGGCCGTCTCCGAAGTCGATGAATTTTTCCATCTGTCGGCGGAAGCACTCCGCGTTATAGTCGATGGTCTCCTTTGTCAGCATCTTGCGCATATCCGTCCGGCCGGAGGGGTCGCCAATCATGGTGGTGCCGCCGCCAATCAGGGCAATGGGCTTGTTGCCCGCAAGCTGCATCCGGCGCATCAGCGTCAGGGCCACAAAATGTCCCGCCGTCAGGCTGTCCGCCGTGCAGTCAAAGCCGATATAGAAAATAGCCTTGCCGTTGTTGATAAGCTCCTTGATTTCCGGCTCGTCCGTCACCTGGGCCACTAGGCCGCGGGCAACCAGCTCGTCATATAGTGTCATTGGTCGTTCTCTCCTCGTTCTTATATAAAGATTATTGATGAATTAATAAGGTTGGTTGATTGCATAATGAAGATGGACACTTGAAAAAGAAAATCCATAGTGATT
>JAJQCH010000158.1 GCA_021202795.1 Oscillospiraceae bacterium | reverse complement strand
CCAAGGTTCATAAATTCATTCTACCGAGTGTCCAACTTGCACTTGCAATTTGCGCCCAAAAAATAAAGGAATTTTGCTGACAATGTTTTAGCAATTCGCAACAATCGCAAATCCCCTGCCGACATGACTGCCGGCAGGGGGTTTTAAGGTTAGTCTATGGAATTTTTTCTAAGGAATACTCCTTACTTCCCGCTGCGCTTTTTGCGGGAGGCTGTGACTGCGCCCACACAGGCCAGGCCCATTGCGCCGGCGGTCAGAATGGCGATCCAGAGGCCAAGTCTGGCGTCGTCGCCCGTCTGAGGCGTCGTGCCGGAGGTGGAGGTGGGAGTGGGCGAAGGTGTGGCGGACACTTCCTCCACGTCGTTCGTCACCGTGTTGGTATTTACAGCCGCAGCGTTTCCGATCTTCACGCTGGCGGTGTTCGAAACCTTGTCTCCGGCGGCGCTGTCGTTCACCTTCGCCGTCAGGGTGACGGTTCCGGCCTCATAGGCTGCCGCCTCGATCGTCCAGGTGACGGTCTTGCCGTCCGCGCCCAGGGTACCGCCGGACACCCAGGTCAGGCCGTCCTCCAGCACGTCGGTGATCGTCACGGTGGCGGAAGTGCTGTTGTTGTTATAGTAGCTGATGGTATAAACCAGCGTATCGCCCACGGCGACCTCAGTCTCCGCGCCCACGCTCACGGTCTTGACGGGATCCACAGGATCGTCCGGCTCCAGGGGATTCTTCACCGGGTTGGTGGTTTGCTTTGCCTGGTTGCCAACGGTCACGTCCGCGTCATTCACGATGAAGGCTGCGCCGGTGGCATCCGTCGTCACGGCGTCCGCGTTCACCTTCACGGTCAGGGTGACGGAGCCTTCTGCGAAGGCGTTCACGTCCTCTATCGTCCAGGTGACGGTGTGGGTGGCCGCGTCATACACGCCGCTTTTGCTGGAACTTACATAGTCCACGCCCTCATCCAGCACATCGGTGATGGTGACGGTTGCGTGTTCGCTGTTGCTGTTAAAGTAGCTGATGGTGTAGGTGATCTCGTCGCCCACGGAAACGGCCTCGCCGTTGTCGTCAGCCGCGTCATCGTCTCCGATTTCTACGGTCTTGGTGGGGTCGGTGGGATCTTCATCGCGGGTGTTGGTGATGTCATTGCCGGTTTGGGTGATTTCATAGATGAAGATAGTTTTACCTACTGTTACCTCCACCCTGCCATCGTCTCTATTGGCCTTCTCCGTCACGGTGTAGGTGTACTCATAACCCTTCGGGTCATACTTGGGCAGGCCGTCCCCGGTGCCGGTGATGGTGTAGGTGTTGCCGCTCCAGCTTACCTGGTAATCCTTGTCTGCCCCTTCGGTCAGGGTGACTGTCTCGGTGCTGGCGCTGCTGCGGGTGACGATCAGGGTGACGTCTGTGCTGTTGTCATGCTGCAGGCCGCCGTCTATCCAGGTCTTGGTGCCTTCGAGTTTGATGTACTGCTGTGTGATGGTGTTGGTGATGGTGTAGCGGCTGGTGTCCGAGTTGGTGGAAGGAACGGCCTCGGCGGTAGTGGAACCATCATAGGTGGTGGTATAGCCGGTTACGGCTGCCTCCTCGACCTTGTACGTCATCACCTTGCCGTCCGTGCTATAGACGGGCAGTCCCTCGATGTGCCAGTTGTCGGTGTTCAGGGTACCCCATACAACGGTGTAGCCACTGGTATAGCTATCGGTGTACTTCGTTCAGTTGGTACCGCCATCGGTGGAGTAGTACAGGGTCAGCTTTACTTCGTCGCTGTTGTTATGGCTCTTGTCTCCGTCCACCCAGACCTTGGTGCCATAGATGGTGGTGGAGCCTTGGGAGAAGGTGTTGTAAATGACAACGTCGTTTACATTGTCGCCGTTCTTATCCTCCGTGCCGGAGGTGGTGACCGTGACAGTCAGTGTACTGTTCCCCCCGTCTGCGATGGTGACGTAAATCAGCTTGCCGGAATCAACGGTGTCATAGGTAACGCCGTTCAGAGTGCCGACGACCTCCTCCACCCGGTAGGTGTAGGTCTTGCCGATGTCGTCCTCGGTGTAGGTAATGCTGCCGAAGCTGATGGAGCCGTCATCAGCGTTGGTCGCTATGACATACTTCTCTCCGGCTACAACATAACCTTTGGTGACGTAATCATCCCCGGTCGCCGCCGTAACAGCTTCGCTCGGCATGGGCGCGGTGGAATCCAGCGCAACCAGAAGGAAGGTGAACTCGCCAGCGTTCAGGTCGCGGCCAGTCAGGGACTTATACGCGGTCAGGGTCGCGGTGCCGGTGGCGGTGTAGGTGTTCTGGAAGGCAACATAGTCAGACAGGGTGCCGCTGTATTGCGTCCATGTGGTTTCAGCAGTAGGTTCTGTATCTGTATCAAACTGTACCCACTCGACGCTTGTCACTTTTAGAACATTGTCCTCAGACCCGACCACGACCTTTATCCAGCTTGTCTTGCTGTCATAGGTCATGCCAGTTTCGCCGCTGTCAACTTCTTTCGCCTTATAATAATAGGTTCCCTCGCTGCCATAGGTAAAGGTGTGGCTGAACGTGCTGTCTGCACCGTTTGTAACCGTTATGGCCGAGCCTTCTGTCGTGAAGGTGCCATTCTCGTATTTGTACTCCTGCAAAGTAACGGAGAACTCGCCTTCCTTGATTGTCCGCCCGGTCAGCACTTTGCGGACGATCATGAAGAAGTTGATCTCGCTTGGGCTGTATGTATTGGTGAACGATGCGGTTTTACCCGAGACCGCTACATTCCCGGTGGCACCTTCGCCGTTGTAGGTGGTGTAGATTTCATAGCTGGATGTCAGCTTGCCGTCACTATCTGTAGACACGGTGACAACCAGCGTGTATACCGTATCGTCATACTTGACGCCGGCTGCGCCGCTGTTATATTCACGGATGGTATACACATAGGTGCCGACCTCCGTATAGGTGAACGCTCCCTCCGTATAAGTCCAGGACACGCTCGCCGGATTGGTTGTGCCAATAGAGGTGGTTGCAGTACCCGTGGCGACTGTGTAGCCGCTGGTATCCATGATATAGAAGGTGAAGGTCGTGTCTGTACTGCTCGAAATATTATTGCTGGTATAGGTCTTGGTCACAGCCGGGAAGGTCAAAGTGCTGTCCGTGATGTCGATCTCCTGCTCCTGGTTGGTGACGCTGACCTCCACGGTGGCATCGGCCTCGGTCAGGGTTATTACATAATAGCCGTCGTCATTGGCAGTAGCCCCAGTGACGGTCACGGTGTAGGCATGGTCGTTGGTTCCGGCCAGCACCTCTTTCAGGTAATAGGTGCCGAGAGGCAGGTCGGAGAAGGTATAGGTCATCACGTCCGACAGCGTCAGGGTGTGAGCGGCAACTTCCGTATAAGTGCCAGTTTTTTCATTATACGTATAGAGCTGCATGGTGAAGTCGTCGTCGTTGACAGTGGAGTCTGTTATTTCATCGCCGCTGGAATCCTTGAGAGTCTTTGTCACCGTTACGTTGGCGGTGTTCAGGCTGTTTTGCAGGGTGATGTTGACCTGTCCTTCTGCCGGGGTGATGATTTTGCCCTGCATAGCTTCCTCGACATAATCCGTTTTGTCGATTCCACTGCCGGACACGGTGACTTTGTCCAGGGTGTAGTCGTCCAACGTCGTCTCCGCGATGGAGTAGGTCAACATTTTACCCTCGGTGTCATAGACCGTCACGCCGCTTAGATCCAGCGTCCAGGTGTTGGTGCTTTCGCTCCAGTCGGCATCGGTGGTATAGGTGTAACTCTCGCCATTGGTGCCGGTGGCGGTCAGGGTGACAGAAAAGCTGCTGCCGTCGTTCGCAGGCCGAGTCCCCCACTTGTTGCTGGCATCGACCCAGTTTTTGGTGATGTACAGCGTGGCGGTGCCGGTGACGGTGTTGGTGATGGTGGCGCTGGCAGTGCCGCCCTTTGTCACCGTTACGGACTTATCTTCGTCCCCGGAGATTGTCCAGGTGTAGTTGTTGGCGGTGACGGTGGTATCCGCGGTGCCGTCGGTCTCATAGACGGTGTAACTGCCCACGGGGATGTCCACCAGGGTCACAGAGCTGTCCGCCGGGACGGTGACGGTGGCCACGCTGTTGGAGACGGTGTAGGTGTTGCCGTCGCTGTCCGTGACGGAGGTCACGGCAGTGTCGAACCCGCTGACATAGAAGGTGAACTCCATGCCGGTGGTAGTGATGGAGCTGTCCGCCTTGACCGTCTTGGTCAGGGTCAGGCTGCCGGTGTCGTCACTCTTGTATACGTTATAGATGTTGAACACGGCGGTGGTGCTGGCGTCTGCTTTCAGAACGCCGGTGATGCCGTTTGTGGTTTCCTTCGTCCCGGTTGTGCCGGTGGATTCCAGCACGCCGGTGGATCTGGTATAGGTGTAAGAATAAGTATACTCCTTGCCGCTCACAGTGATGGTGCTGTTTGCCAGGCTGTCAGTGTCCTCAATGACACAATAGTAGCCGGGGTCTACCTGTGTGGAATAAGTATCAGAGCTGCTCCCGACAGCAACTGTGAAAGTGTCCGTGTTAACAACGCCGGCGGCATCGGACGAAGTATCGATTTCCATGTTCTCGTCCAAATCCTCATATACGGTGAAGCTATAGGTCACAGCGCTGTCCACATCAAGCTGGTTGCCGCTTTCATCCACGATGTATTTATACACCAGGATCGTGACGGCCTCCGCAGAGGCGGATAGGGTAAAGTCCAGGCCGCTGCCGGTGATGAAGTTGCCGTTCTGCCAGGAAGTCGTGCTGTTGGACAGTCCGGGGCAGTTGTTGGTCGTCTGCCAATAGCTGAACCAGTCCGAGACGAAGTCCATCGTCACGTCAAAGGTTCCTCCGCTCTCATTGGTGAAGGTCACGGTTTTTCTGAGTGTGAACTGATACTCCACAGGGTTGTCTTTCGTACCCACGGGATAGGAGCCGCCCACGCGGTACTGGCTCTTGTTTGTGGAACTGGAGCTTGTCGTTATATTGGAATCGTCAACGGTAAAGTCAGTAAACGTCTGACCGTTCCACCGGGCGGTAACAGTCACGTTGTTTTCAAAATCACTTTTTGTCAGGGTGATGCTGGCAGTATAGGTCACGCCGTCGATGACGATCGTCGCGGTGGTGTCCACCTCGATGTCGATGTGGTCGGCGGTGCCTTTGTTGATGCTGGTGTTATTCTTGTTCCAGGTTATATTGCTGGAGTCGCCATAGACCAGATAGATGTCCGTGATGGCGCTGCTCAGGCTGGTATAGCTGCTGCCGTTGGTGGAATACTGCCAGCGGTAGTTATTGCTGTTGCCCTGTTTGTTATAGCGGAAATACTCGGCAGTCGTGGCGGCGCTGTAAGACGTGCTGCTGCTGGTCGCTATTTTGGAATAGCCGGACATATAGCTATAGGTCGTTCCATCCACCGTCACCGTATAATATCCGGCCAGGTCAGACAGGGTAACGGTGCTGTTTCTGGTGGTATAGCTGGGCACGCTTTCATAGGAAATGGTCGCATTGGACAGCTCGTTGCCATCGCTATCCACAAAGTGAACGGTAATGTTGGCCGCAGCGGAGTTATTGTTGTTGCTGCCGTATGTATAGGAAATGGTGGTGCTGGAGCTGGTCAGGGTCGCCGCCACCGAGATCCCATACTCCACGGCAACATTCACCACGCCATACTCCGAGAAGCTGCTGGCGGTGAAGGTATAGGCGTCCTTACCGACCTGCTCGCCTTCCTCGGCTTCCACATACTCTGCATTGCCCTCGTCGTCCATGTGGTAGACCAGGGCATATTCCGCGCCATCGGTGGCAAGGGTCAGGCCGCTGATGGTGACGGTGACGTCCGTTGCGGGCTGAATCTCTGCCCCGTCGGCATAGAAGGATATATCCAGGATGGCCGCGTCGATGACGGTGTAGGTGTCGCCGGTGAGGGCAAGGTCTTCGGCCACAGCGGTCAGGAACGCCTCCGCGTCCGCCCCATCGACAGTCTCGACCGTCATGGTCACGCCTTCGGGGAACGCCCCCTCCGGGGCCTCCACGGTGACGGCGACGCCGGTGTCCGCGTCCGTCTGTTTAAGAGTTGCGGCGGGCATGGAGACTGTGGTCTCCTCCCCGTCCTCGGTTTCTTCCGCAACGGCGGTGAGGGTCAGGGTCGGCTCATCGGTCTGCCCATCGCTCTCCTCGGCGGGGCTGGCGTCAGGTTCCTCCGCCTGGGCCTCCTCCTCGGTGGGAGTCTCCTCCGCAACGGGTTCCTCTGCGGCGGGTTCTTCGGGTTCGTCTTCCTCCGTCCCGGCGTTTTCCGTCGGTTCGGCGGTCACGGAAACCTCTGTTTCCTCAGCGGCGGTTCCTGTCCCGTCATCCACTGCGAAGGACGACAGCGGCGCTGCGCTGAGCATTAAGCAGAAGCACAGCAGAAACGCCATAAATCGTTTGGTAAATCCCTTCATGTTATATCCTCCTGTCAGGTCGGCATGAAATTGCAAATTATATATTCTTCAAGCCTTTGGAAGCGGGCTTGTCGCTTGTTCGCTTGTCCCCGGCAGATATTTTTCCATCAGGTACTGAATCATCAGCAGAAGATAGTCCATCTGGGGCTTCAGATATTCCTCGTTTTCAAACATGGCGTAATGGACGCATACGCGCCCAAAGGTGAAGATGACCGGCTCCACGGCCTCCGCCGGAACGCCGAACACGGCGGCGAACCGCTTGGCGTGGCCTTTATACCGCGTCACCATGTTCTGCACGAACTCCTGTCCATAGGACAGATAGTGAGGCGAGGTGTAGACCTGATACATAAAGCGGTACTTCGGCCCATGCTCCTTGGCATAATACTTGGGCATTTCCCGGACGTACGGCTCGATCTCCGCCAGGGTTTTGGGAGAGCGGGCCAGAAATTCGTCGTCTATCTTTGCCATGCAGTAGGCGGTGGCTTCGATGATGATCTGTTCCTTGCCGTCAAAGTAGTTGAAAAGGTTGGCCGGACTCATGCCGCAGGCCTTGCCCAGCATCTTGACGTTGGTGGCCTCCAGGCCGTGTTCGCAAAGACAGTCGTAACATCGCTCCAGCATCCAGTTTCTTTTTTCATCCTTCGTTTGCGGTTCGTTCAATATGCATCGCCCTCCCCGTTCGCAATTAATGAATGGTCATTCAGTGTCTTTGTTTTCACACAATATCATGTGTGCATCCAAAAGTCAAGCTTTTTCCGGCGATTTACCAACTTTTGTTAATTATAGACAAAACCGCCCTCCGCTTTTGCAAGATGTTCACATACCGCCAGGGGCGGAGCATACAGGAACCATACATTATATATACACATCCCCTCCCCCCCGGCCTGTGAATCAAACGGGCGGGGCGTACTGCCCGATTGGCAATACGCCCCGCCTGATTCTCTAATGCTGTTCATCGGCTACAGCAAACGCCGGTCTCATATATTCTATGGCGCTGCGGCCAAGCCCGTTTCTGGCGGCAAGGAGCTGCCAGTTATCCCGGACGGTGGCGCATATATCCTCCGCCATTTTGCGTGCGTCCGCCTCCGATATGCCATAATAGGGCGCTGTCTCGACGGCAAGCCCCAGGTCGATGGCGCTGTCCAGCTCGCTGACGTTCAGCGACAGGTTATTCCCTTCCGGGACTGGGTTCACGTCAAACATCGGGGATAACCGCCACCCCGATTTTGTAAGGAGAAAGCCATGATTGCGGAGATGGTCGTCCGTGTTGGACACCGCCATGCTGAACACGATCCGCTTCCAAAGCTCCACAAGGTCGCTTTCCGGGTCTGCGCTGGACGAACGGATGAAGGAGGCCAGGTCAAGATAGCTGCTCCCATCCTCCCCGGACGCGCCGTCCGTCCTGCCCAACAGCGTCATCGCCGAGGCGAAGTGTATTCTTCGCCCGCCGCTGCGGTCGAACCGCTTGACCAGAAACGTGCCGCCGCTTTTGGAAAAGGTCTCCAGTCTGGCGTCCGGCACGTTCAGTCCGCACATTCCCGCCAGGTCGTGGGCTACCTTCTCCCATGCGCCTGTGTTCCACTCGTCATGCCTGGAGGGGAACTTCGCGATCCACAAGGAGCCGTCCGCCGCAAGAACGCTGGCCTTCGGTCTGGCGCCGCCCAGGGAGGAGCCGGGGATCAAAAGCTCTCTCAGCCATTTTTCCTCCTGCCCGCTCTCATCCTGCTCAAAGGCAAGAGACGCGCTCTCCAGCGTGCGCAGACTGACCCACGGCGGTATGGCGAACGCCGGTTCGTTCGACTGGAAGGCCGCCCCCTCCTCCAGGCTGAACCGCAAAGCGCCCATGCGGGACGCATCGTATACGCCAAGAAGGAAATCGCTTTCCGTGAGCCTGCGGGGCTTGCGCCCCTCCTTTCTTGCGTCGCTGGCCTCCTTCCGCTTCATCAGCATCCGTCCCCAGCGGTCGGGGCAGGAATCGGCGAACAGGCCGAACAGCCTTTTGTCCAGCGGGGTGTATTGTCTCCCACGGAACAGATACAGGTCTGGATCCAGGGTATACGATTGGTCAAAGCTTCGGAGCCACTCGTCCGCGTACTCAAAGGAAAAGCTCTCCTGTCCCCGGATGAAGGAGGCTCTGAGCGTACCGAGAAGCGTCGGCTCTTCGTATCGCCAGTTTTCATATACGAAAATGATTTTTTCTCCCTGCGCCATGGGCTATTCCTCCCTTCTTGGGGCTTTTTTTGGCGTTTTCAGGCCCAAATCCTGTAGTTTCCGTCCAAACTCATCGTCCTTCGCGATGAAAAGCAGATCCGTTTCCATGCCGTTCAGCGCGTGCAGGACGGCTGCATAAGCGCCCATCGACACCGTCGAAGCGCCCTTCTCAATGGAAACCAGCGTCTGGCGGCTGATGCCCGCCCGGTCTGCCACAAGCTGCGCGGATAGTCCCCTGCGCAGACGGGCCATGCGGATCTGCTCGCCCATCTGCTCCAGCACTCTTTGCGTCTGCGGCATAACGACAGCTCTTTTACTTTTTATCATCCTCACCGCCAATCCGTTTTAATGTAATATATATTATACAA
>JAJQCH010000114.1 GCA_021202795.1 Oscillospiraceae bacterium | reverse complement strand
CTCTATTGAAGCTTTTCGCGGATGTGTTCAACTTGCACTTGCAATTTTCGTTTAATTTTTGTTGAAAAATTGTCATATTTGTGATACAATGACAAAACTATGATCTGCCTCTCCTGACTTCATCTGTGGGACGAGGCAAACCAAAAAGCAAAAACGAAAGGAAAACGATTATGAAGAAACGCAAAAACCTGAGGGCAATCCTGGCCTCTGCGCTGTGCCTGCTCATGCTGGTCGCTCTGCTTCCGGCTTCCGCCCTGGCAGCGGAACGGGACACCAGCGCCAGCGGCTACCTGCTGGAGAATATCACCGACGAAAACGGCGATATTGTCACCAGCCTGGGCGTATTCGACACGGCCACAGTGGAATTTATCTATGTGGGCCTGTATAACGCCTTCCAGTCCGCCTGGAGTACCCTGACCGAGCAGGGCGTGGAGACGGCGGCAGCCCTGGCTGAGGCAGCCGCCGCCTACGACGGCGGAGAAAAGACCGCCCCGGACGACTACACCAACGAAGCGAAGATCGCCGCCGTTTCCGCGGTGGTCATGGGCCAGGAGGAAGCCCCTTCCGGCGACACACCGCTGTCCAAGCTGGAGGCTCTGAGCGTTCTGTATGCAGTACGAGACTGCGTGGCCTCCGCCACCTATGCGGACGCCTCTCTTGCGGAGGCCGTCGGCTCCGATTACGCGGACATGACCCAGTTCTTCGGTCACATCTATATCGGCGAGGGGGAACTGGAAGCCGGTATGACCGAAAGCGCGGACGACACCTGGCTGGTGATGTCCAGCTATGATTTCGTGAACACTACCATCGGCACCGCCAGCGATGCCTATTCCTATCTGGGCGACCCGGTTTCCTACATCGACACGGAGTATGACCTGACCAGCCCGGACACCGCCGTGGACGGGGCGGAGGCCGCCATGGGAACTCTGACCGACCGGGGCGTCATCTATAACGCCACCCTGCGGAACGCCTATTACCGGGAGGGCATAGGCTCCGGCATCGCCATCGTGGGCGCGGATACAGACGTGACCATGACCTCCACGGACGGCTCTCTGGTGATTTCCGGTTCCGGCGGCTCCATGGCCGGCACGGCCTATGTGGCCTTTGGGGCAAGCCTGCTTGTTCAAAACGCCGTGGCCTATTCCAGCAATCAGCACCTGACCAACAACCTGTATAACGGCACCATCCACTATCTGAACGCCTACGCCGTGGGTGCGGGCCGTGTGTACAGCTCCG
Source organism: Oscillospiraceae bacterium (assembly GCA_021202795.1). GTDB lineage: Bacteria > Bacillota > Clostridia > Oscillospirales > Oscillospiraceae > CAJOIG01. Next base: position 7,853 of record JAJQCH010000114.1, on the reverse strand, counting down.
ACTTCTGGGGCGGCTATCAGGTCTATGAAAACTCCATCGCCGCCGGGGGCAACGTGACAGACGAGCCGACCACCCTGATCGTCAAAAACAGCGTGTACGGCAACTCCGTGGGCGGCAACGGCTTCGCCTCCCAGTATTTTGAAAATTCCATTCTGAACGTAGGCACCGCCTCCTTCCAGAACACCACCTCCCTCATCACCGACACCGGCTCCCTGACCCTGGTAAACTCCGTGATGAATTCCTCCGGCTCCACCCTGGCCTCCGTGACCAAGGGCGAGAACCTAATCCTGACCCTGGTGGACAGCACCGTGAACCTGTCCGGCAACGCTCTGGCCTCTCTGGCCGCCAGCACCACCATCAATCACAACGACTCCCTGGGCCAGGGGGACGACGTATACGACGCCCTGTTTGACAGCGAGATCGCCGTCTATCTCTATGGGGACAACACCATCGTCACCACCGACGGCGCCCTGACCACCTCCATCGCCGACGGCGCCAGCCTGTATATCTATGGCAGCATCGTGGATGAGCAGGGCCAGGAGATCGTCATCGACGGCGCACAGGTCATGGCCACGGAGGGCTATGGCACCCTGACCGTTGTTGCCTCCGACGAAGAAGTCGCAGAGGAAGCCGCCGACACCGCCGCCTCCGATGAGGCCGCGGACGATACTGCCTCTGAGGAAGCTGCGGACGACAGTGCCTCCGGGGAGTCCAGCGCCAGCGGCGAGGCCAGCGGCAATACCGGCTCCTCCACCGGACTGAGCGGTATGCTGGCTCTGAGCAATTACGTGTTCGTGAACGCCGAGGGCCAGGCCACCGCCGCCTATTACGGCGTGTATGAGGAGGACGAGACCTGCCAGTACGCCCCCACCGGCAGCGCGGACAGCGTGGCCGTCTATCTGGACAGCGCCCTGACCCAGGAGGCCCAGGACGTAACCGTCTCCATCGAGGGGGATGAGATCATCATTTCCGGCCTGGCCACAGAGGGGAACGTAGCCTATTACCTCTCCACCGGCGAGGATGGGTACACCACAATCATCTATGCGGTGAACGACGAATATGACCAGAATACCGCCACCCTGACCCTGGCCGACGGCACGGAAATGCAGCTCACCACCTATGCCCCCAACATGGCCTATGGCGATTATACCGCCGTGGTGGGCGAAAATGAGATCAACGGGGAGACCGCCGTGTACATCGGGGCCAACCGCACCGCCCGCTCTGTGGAGGACATGACCGACCTGGCCGACGCCAGCGAGGAGGAGCTGGCCGTGGCCGCCTGGTGGCTGACCGCCGGCGCCACCAACTCCGGCGCGAGCCTGACGGAGTTTGGCAGCGACCTCTATAACTTCGAGTATGTGGTGGCCATCTATCGTCTGTTCCAGATTGTCAACGAGCAGATGACCTTCGCCTATGGCTTCACGGACGCCACCGACTATGTGGCCGGTATGGGCTCCAACGACCAGTTCTCCGACGCCGTCTCCGCCACCATGGGATCCGGCATCTGGAACGGCATCTATACCCAGCTAAGCGACACTAAGCTGCCGTAATCTACGCACGGCAAAAGCAACAAAACGGCCCGGCGCGAAATCGCGCCGGGCTTTTCCTTAATGTAACAGACGAATCAATTCACAAGTCCTTATCAGGACTGTCTCAAGCGACGCGGAATCCCCTTGACCTGCGGAAAAAAGCGCGTATAATGGTTCTGTTCAGGAAAAAACGATGTTTCCCTGGGCAAAAAAATAGAAAAGGACATGGTCGCAGTGAAGGAAAAGCTGTCCGCGAAAAATTTCGCGGGCTATGGAATGTGTGATTTTGCAAATGGTCTCGCCTTCTGCGTGATGAGTTCATACCTGTCGGTCTACTGCTCGGATATTCTGGGCATTTCCGGCGCGTGCATCACGGCGATTATGCTGGCGGCACGCATTTGGGACGGGATAAACGACCCCATCATGGGCTTTCTGGTGCAGGGGAAAAGGCCGGGCCGGAACGGGAAATACCGCCCGTTTCTCCTGTGGGGCGGGATTCCCCTGGCAGTGGTCTCCGTGCTTGTATTCCTGAATCCCGGCGGGAGCCTTACGTTCCGAACTATATGGGTCGCAGCCATGTATATCTGCTATGGTATGCTGTACACCGTGGTGCTGGTACCCTACGGATCTCTGGCCAGCGTGATGACCACAGACCAGTCCGAACGGAGTACTCTCTCCATGTGCCGCTCAGTGGGCGGCGGCCTCGGCAATTTGCCCGCGCTGATCTTCCCCATTCTTGTCATGACGGCGGGGGCGGACGGAAACCAGATGGACGCCAATCGGCTTCTTATCGCCATGATCATCATTGCCGTGGCCATGGTTGTGTTCTATTTCCTGGGCTTCAGGCTGACGACAGAGCGGGTGGTCGTGTCGGAGGAGCGGGAGAAAATCTCCGTGGGAACCACCATTCGGGGGGTGCTGAAAAACAGGGCCTTCGTCTCCATGAGTCTGATAGGCTGTCTGCTGATCGCGGTGCAGATGTACACCAGCACGGTGAATCTCTATCTGTTTAAGGACTATTTCCAAAACAGCGCCATAAACACGGTCTATATGCTCATCACCTATCTGCCCATGATCCTGATGATTCCCTTTGCGAACCGCATCATCAAAAGAATAGGGAAGAAGGAGTTTTCTCTGGGGTGCCTGGCCGTTTCCGTGGTCGCCAGCTTTCTGACCTATGTGCTGCATCTGGGGACGGACAATGTCTTCGGCTTTATCCTTCTGGCGGTGTTTATTAACGCCGGGGTCGGCTTCATCACCCTGGAGATCTGGTCCATGGCGGCAGATATTATCGACCACAACGAATGGAAAACGGGCCGGCGGGAGGAGGCGGCGGATTATGCCATCTTCACCTTCATGCGGAAAATCGGCCAGGCCCTGGCGGCTCTGGCTCCCTGGTTCGTGAGCCTGGCCGGGTATGACAGCAGCCTGGCGGGCAGCGGGGTTTCCCAGGGAGAGAGCGTTCTGAATGGGATGTATAATGTGGCGACCCTGGTGCCGTTTATTATGTATCTCATCATATTCCTGCTACTAATCGTCTACCCGCTGAACAAGAAAACCACGGAGCAAATGCACCGGGAGCTGGCCCAGGCCAGAGCCGCCTACCACACGGAGAAGGTATGATGGACAACGGCAGACCCAATCTTGTGTACGTTTTTGCCGACCAACTCCGATACGCCAGCATCGGCTGCAACGGCGATCCCCTTGCCAGAACGCCGAACCTGGACGCCCTGAGCCGGGACTGCACCCGGATGGATAACGCCGTGTCCGGCCATCCCGTCTGCGCCCCCTATCGGGCGTCCCTGCTGACAGGGAAATACACCGCCGCCCGAAACGGCACCGGCATGGTCATCAACGAAATACGGCTCCATCCCGGCCACAGGAGCTTTGCCGCCGTGCTGGAGGAAAACGGCTATGAGACCTCTTATATCGGCAAATGGCATATGTACGCGGCCCAGCTCGGCCATCACTACGATGTAAAAAACTCCTTTATCCCGCCGGGGGAGAACCGGCTGGGCTTTACGGGGTATTTCGCGGCGTACAACTTCCACCATGAGTATTACGCCCCCAAAGCCTATTACCACCTGGACACGGAGGAAAAAATCTACTGCACGCAGTACGAGCCGGACGAGCAGACGGACATGGCCATTGATCGCATGAAGGCCCACAGGCGCAGCGGAAAGCCCTTCGGGCTGTTTCTGTCCTACGGAACGCCCCACGACCCGTGGACCCGGGACAACGTGCCGGAGGAATATTACGAGATGTTTTCCGACGTGACCTTTCCGCCACCGCCCAACTATCAGGCCCGCAACGACCCCCACGCCGATATGTGGGCCAGATTCACCCCCGGCCAGCGGAAAAAGCTGGAGGAGTGGAAACGGGTTTACTACGCCATGACGACGAACCTTGACCACAATATCGGCAGGCTCATCGCTGCCATGCAGGAGGAGGGCGTTTTGGAAAACACCATCTTCGTCTTCACCTCCGACCATGGGGAGATGTTCGGCGCCCATGGGCGGCACGCGAAAAACATATTCTACGACGAGGCGGTTCGGGTTCCCTTTTTCATCCGATGGGGGGACAGGCTGCCAACCGGCCGCAACCAGACCTGTTTTAACACCGTGGACATCATGCCCACCCTCCTCTCCATGATGGGACTTCCCGTTCCCGATACGGTGCAGGGCAGGGATATAAGCGATTCCATTCTGACCGGGGAAGAGGGGGACAACAACTGCCTGATGATGGGAACCGGCCCCACCGCCGTGTTCGGCGGCGGCAGGGAGTGGCGGGCCATACGCTCCCGGCAGTACACCTTCGCAGTGTATAAATCCGACGGAAGGGAATACCTCTTTGATAACATCCGCGACCCCTATCAGATGGAAAACCTGGCGGAGGACGGGGCCTATAGAGCTGTGAAGCAGGCGCTTTCAGAGGAGATGTACGGGAAAATGGGCGACATCGGAGACAGCTTCGCCAGCAACCGCTATTACCAAAAACACTGGGTGAAGGACAGAAAAATCCTTCCAAATCTGCATTAAAAAATGACCCGGCGCGAAAACGCGCCGGGCCTGATTTATGGGATTTTTAGGCTTTTACGCTGCGGGCAGAACAGTGATGGCGCCCTCATAGGTGCCGGGGGCGGCCTCAGTCTCCGCGCCATCTACGTACAGAACGCCGTCCAGGGTGGAGGTGTCGTCGATGGGCAGGGCGGTCAGGGTGCTTTCCGCCGTGACGTGCCAGACGGAGCCGTTTGTCAGGGTCAGCTCAGTACCCTGGTCGTCGCCGTACTCCGTCACCTCATAGGTGCCGTCCTCGTTCACAGTGACGCTGTGGACGAAGGCGTCCAGAGCGGCCTCCTCGCCGAAGGTGTTGGAGGCGAGGCCGATGGTGTAGTCCTCCACATATCCAGCCTCCAGCCAGTATTCCGTCCAGCTCTCGCAGGTGCCGCTGGTGATGGCGCCGGTGAGGGAGGTGTTGTCCAGAGTCAGGGTCATGACCCGCTCATAATCCTCGTCCAGAATGTCGCCGGTCACGTCCATGTTGCTCATGGTGATGCGGTTGCCCACGGGGTTGGTGCCGGCGGGGGTCTCCGGGGTGCTGGTGTCGTTATTCAGGGCGGACTGAATCAGAACGCCGCTGTAGGACTCCATGGTCACGTTGTCCAGAATGACCTCCGCGTTGGTGCCGCGCAGGAAGATGACCGAGCCCTCGGTGTATTCGATGTACTTCTGGATGTTGGGGCTAAGCTCCTGGCCGTACCAGGAGGCGTTGATGCTGTATTCGATGTCCTCGTCGGAGAGCAGCTCCCGGTCGGTCAGCAGGGTGCTGTCCTTCACATAGAGATAGCCCTGGGGATCGGCGGAATAGGAACCGGCCAGGTGCATCATCACCGCGTAGCGGCCGCCGGCGATGGTGGAGCCGCCCAGGGCGGCATAGTCCTCATCCTCATCCGCGAAGGCATAGGGGGCGATGTCCCCGTACAGGCCCACGCCGTATCCGGTGCCGCCTTCCACGCCCTCGTCTCCGTCATAGACGCTGACCTCGCCGGTGCCGGCGATGATAATGCCGATCTCCGCGCCTTCCAGCACGGAGGCGTAAAAGTAATCCCGGCAGTTGCCGTCGGCGTAAGTGCCGTAGCCGCCCAGAAGGGCGGAGCCGAAGGTGTTCACGGCCACCAGGTCAACCCCGTCGCCGGAGGCACCATCCGTGGAGATGGAGGCCCAGCCGTCTACCGTGACTACGGTGTCATAATAATAGGTGACGCTCTCGCCGCCGGACAGAACGGTGCGGTCAGCGCCGGTGACAAGCAGGGGGTCGTTCGGCAGGTTCTCGGACTGGCCCGCAAAGGCGGGGACGTAGCCCCGCGTCACCAGCAGGGAGTCCTTCACCACCAGGGTGGAGCCGACGCCGCTGGTGCCGTTGTTGGAAACGGCCAGGCCCTCCAGGCCCTCGCTGTAAACATAGGCGTTCTCGATGAGCAGGGCCGCGCCGCCGGAGACGGAGACCTGGGTGGGGCCGCGGCTGGCGGTCTCATCGTCCAGGGAGTCGCCGGAGATGGACACGCTGTAATAGGCTCCGTCCAGCAGCTCCGCGAGCAGAGCCTGTCCGCCCTCTGTGACGGCGGTGTACTGGCCGTAGGTATCGCTGTCCTCGTCCCAATCGATCTGGCTTATCCAGGTGTAGTCCAGGTCATAGCCCTCGGCATTGGGGTTCAGGCCGTCGTTTGAATAAATCTCCGCGAAGTTGGGTACGGCGAAAAGCTCCTCCTCGTCGCCCAAAACGGCGGTGAAGCCCTCCTCCAGAGCGTCCACGTGTTCTGACGTGCTGACGGTCAGAAATGTCTCGGAAGCGGAACCCGCCTCGAACTGGATGGCGGCGATGGCCTCCCCGCTCTCCGGCAGGTCGCCCTCCACCGTCCAAGCTCCCTCCTCGCTGACGGTCAGCTCGCCTTCTGAGACGGTCAGGAGCCGTCCGCTGCTGCCGGAGGCCTCCCCCGACGCCCCGCCGGAAGCGTCGCTGGTGGCGAAGCAGGCGGAGGAAAGCACCAGGCACACAACCAGCAGGCTTGCCAGGATCTTTGTGATCTTCATAGGTTTTCTCCTTTACATGATATTTTCAGGGAATATAAATAGAATATCATATTTTTCCGCCGCATACCTCAACCATTTCGTCAGGTCGTCACAAGAAAAACGATGAGTTACGCCTCCGAATCCGGCTTCTTCTCCTCCCGCCGGTACTCCAGAATATCACCCGGCTGACAGTCCAGGGCGTCGCAGATGGCGTCCAGGGTGGAGAAGCGAATGGCGCTGACCTTGCCGGTTTTGATTTTGGAGAGATTGACGTTCGCGATGCCCACACGGGCGGAAAGCTCGTTCAGGGACATCTTTCGGTCGGCCATCACCCGATCCAGCCGCAAAATGATTGCCATGATACGCCTCCTTATAAGGTCTCGTCCGCCTGACGCTGAAGCTCCTCCCCATAACGGAAGATGTAGGAGAACAAAAACAGAAGCACGGCGAGAAGAAGCCAGGACAGGTCGTAGCCAACATCCATACCGGCGCCTGTCACGTTCAGCGCCTGGGACAGCACAAGCTGCGCGATGGCGGCGACGACCGCCTCCAACACGCCGTAGGCGACGGCCAACCAGCCCAGCCGCCGGAGGCTCCGGCTGACGGCGCTCTCGAAGGGGTGGCCCTCCTTCATAGGCCGAAGGAGCTGCCGGATGACGTGAAGCACGCAAAGTCCAAAGGCCAGGGACAGCACGAACAGAACAGACAGGGTGATAAACGCCCCCGGCAGCCCGTCCGCCGCCGCGTCCGCCATGCTGTAGGCCGTACCGTTTACATCGAGGGTGACAAGCCATTGAAGGCTCCCCCCGCTGTTCAGACCGGCCCCGGCCAACACGGCAATGTCCGCAATCAGCATCACAGCGCCCATCGCCACCGCGAGCCAAAAAAGAACCCGAAAGAATACGTCCAGCCCTCTGGCTGTTTTGCAAAGCTTATCCATTTGGATACCTCCCATATGTTTGATGGGTTCAGTATAGCACCGAAAATAATGTTTGTCAACTATTTTTTAATGTTTATCGTAAAATATTTTGCGTTTATCATTCTCCTCTGCTGCGAAAACCCGGAGAAGGCTCTCGCCCCTCCGGGTCCGTTTTCAAGACGGCTGCCGCCACCGAATAGAAATGCATCAGCGTGTAACCAGTCTCTTTATAGCCCTGATACGCATCAGGTCAAATTGCTCGCTTCTCATTTTATAGAGAATTTATACGAAAATTGCAAGTGCAAGTTGAACACATCCGCGAAAAGCTTCAATAGA
>JAJQCH010000178.1 GCA_021202795.1 Oscillospiraceae bacterium | reverse complement strand
TTCAATTGCTATGGATTTTTTAGGTGTTCAACTTCATTTTACAATCGACCATTGGTAAATATATTCGAAATCTATGTTAATTCCATACCAGCCTCCCTGTGCCAACTTAGTTTCTATGTTGTCCAGAAAATCGTCCTGCGTGGTTTGGCTTGTTAAAATGGCGTGGGCAATATCGCTGGAAAAGCCGCCCTGGGCTTTCAGATTCGTGACGGTCATCAGGTTTGCCGTCCGCTCGCCTTCGGACAGGCTTGTGTTTACGCTGAAGGTCTGCGTCAGGTTGCCCTCCGCGTCCGTCCGAAATGAGAACGGAGAGAGAAACGTCAAATAGGGGAGCTGGGCGGATAGCGTGCTGTCGGTCGCGTCGGTTATGTAACCGTTGACGACGATCTCGCCCAGATCCTGCCCTGTCGCCGGTATGATGATGCTCTGCCCCGGATAGATGCGGTTCGGGTCGATGGACGGATTGGCAGCCAGCAACCGCTGTAGACTGACCCCGTAGCTCTGGGCGATGGAATACAGCGTCTGCCCCCGCCGGACGGTGTGGGTGCGCTGCCCCTGAGGAATAATAAGAGCTTGCCCTACCATCAGCATCGCTGGATCCGCAAGCTGGTTTGCATAAACAAGATCCTCCACGGTCGCAGAATAGCGCCGGGCGATGTTATAAAGCGTGTCTCCGCTCTTTACCACATATATTTCCAATGAAATTCGTTCCTTTCAATGTGATACCCCATTCTATAGCGATCGCTGCGATTTTGTTACCTTTTGTCGGCTGGCCTTCCTGAAAAGGTCAGGTAAACAGGACACAATCAAACGGGAAAACGCCCAATGTGATTTTTGGTCACATTGGGCGTTTCTGGCTGTCTGTTATTCTGCTGTATCTGTAGTATCCGTAATTTCTGTGCGGCCTTCTTCCCAGAGCCTGATGGCGTCGCATATCAGATCCAGGCTGTGTTCCTGGCCCATAACGCTGGTGTCTACGGCCAGGTTATAATACTTGGTGTTGCCCCAGGGACGGCCTGTGAACTGCTGGTAATGACGGGCGCGGTTGGTGTCTGTGGCGGAGAGATCCGCCGCCGCCTGCTCGCGGGGGATACCCATGGTTTCCGCTACCCGATCGACGCGATAGGGAGTAGGAGCGTGAATGAATACCCGGAAGCAGTTGGGGTCTTCATAGAGAATATAATCCGAGCAGCGGCCCACCAGAACGGCGGAGGTCTCCGTGGCGGCGATGCGCCGGAGGATTCGCACCTGTGTGGCAAACAGCTTTTCCAGAGGAGACAGCTCCATGTGGGCGGCATAGCTGGAGGTTACGAAGTCTACGAAGTCATAGACGACGCTGTGGGCCATGTTATCCTCGTGCTTATGTATGAAGGATTCCGGCAGGCCGCTCTCCTGGGCCTCCATGGGAATCAGCTCGTCGTTGCCGAAGAACCTGGCTCCCAGGCGTTCCGCCAGCTTCTGGGCCAGCTCATACCCGCCGGAGCCGAATTCCCAGCCGATGGTGACGATGCAGCGCTGACCGGCTGCGGCCTCCGGGGCTGGGCCGATGGCCTGCTCCATCTTGGCGTCCCGCTCCACAAAGCGCATCAGAGGCTTTTCGCACACTCGCAGAAACACCTTCATCACTAGGCCCACGGTCAGGGCGCAGATGATGGTACCCTCCCGAACGCCTACCAGCTTGTGGAAATAAATCAGGCTGGTGGCGGCGGAAATGCACACCATGGAGCAGTCGAAGATGATCTTGCTGCTGGACACAGTCAGGCCCGTTTTCTTGGAGATGGCAAGACTCATGCCCTCTCCCGGCGTGGGGAGTATCTGAGGAGCCAGATACAGCATAACGCCCAGGGCTACCATGGGTACGCTGCAAAGCAAAAACAGCAGCCGCATGGGGTAGATCTCCGGCGCAGGGATGAAGGCAAAAATGGCTGTGGCCAAATTCACCAGCAGACCGAAGAAAAAGCTGGCCACGATTTGCAGGAGCATATCGGGCTTGAAATCCCGCCGCAGAATGATGACCTCCACCAAAATATAAAGACAGTAGCTGATGGTGGTGCAGGTACCCAGATTCAGGGCGGTCAGGTTCTCCGCTGAGAAAATCTGGTACAGTACGTTTGCCAGACACGTTACTGGGCTGACGCCAAGAGAGGATTTTACGGAAAACACCACGCCCATGGCCATAATAAACAGGCCCAGGCAGTACACGATAAAACGCTTTATCCATCGCAAGATAAAGCCGGGTTCCTTCAGCTTGCTCATTGCTGCATACGCCTCACTTAGTTATTTAAAAAATTAATCAGTTGATTTATTGTATCTATTATAATATGCTTTTCTGAAAAAGTCTACAGCAAAATTATGAAGCCCTAGCGGTTGTGTCGGTCGTAGGAGTGTCTGTGGCCATAGCAGGCGCTGCACAGCCGTCCCCGGTGATGCAGGGGCAGGGCGGCCCCGCATTTGGCGCAGAAACGGATGTTATTTTTCAGGTTATACAGCAAAATCTGGTTTATCTCGTCCGCCACCTGCTCCCGCTCGGCGTAGAGCCAATCCCGGTCAACGTCGCAGTCGAAGGCTTTGGAGAAGGAGAAATACAAATCCAGCTCCCGGCAATAAAGCTCCAGCTCCGGCAGCGTATAGGCGGATTGCTTTTCCGGCAGAGCGGGGGGCTGAAGGGGTTCCTCCTGGCTCCAGGTGCGGAGGAAGCGGAAAAATAGCTGGTTGAGAGTGTCGTCCGTCTCGTCGAAGGGAATGTTGGCGGCCCGCAGCTCCTGCTGCTTGGTAAGCTGAAAGCCTGCCTCTCGGATGCGGGAGATGACGGTGATATACCGGGTGATGTCCAGCTTCACATAGGGCTTTGCCGTGGGCATACGGTTCCAGACCTCCAAAACCTCCAGCAGGTCGAAATCCACCGCCGTCACCAGGTCGGAAAAGCCCACCACCGCCTCCTGAATCGGCGGCACCACGGCCTCCAGGGCGGAGCGTATAAAGGCCAGGTTTTCCACCGCGCCCACATAGCCCTTTTCGTACATTCCGTACCGTCCGGCCCGGCCTGCAATCTGCTGTATCTCCTCCGGCTTCAGTTCCCGGCGCTCGTGGCCGTCAAACTTTTCCGTTTCCATGAAAATAATGCGCCGGATGGGAAGATTTAGTCCCATGCCGATAGCGTCCGTGGAAACCACATATTTCATCTGCCCGGAGAGAAAGCCCTCCACCTGCTTTCGACGGGTGGCATAGGGCAGCGCCCCGTATATGATGGCCGGTTCCTTTCCCCCGCGGCGCAGATCCTCCGCCACGGAGAGAACGCCTACCTTGGAGAAGGTGATCAGCGCGTCTCCCGGCTGAACAGTAGTATAATCCATGGTGCGGGCCATACATAGAAGAGGCGTTCGGCGCTGATGCTCCACCACCTCGTAGCTGTCCCCGCAGGATTGGATGATGCGCAGAAGGATGTTTTTCGCCTCCGGCGCAGCACACAGGTGTATTTCCGGGGCGCGAACACCCAATATGGCCCGCGTCCAGGCAAAGCCCCGCTCTCGGTCTGCAATCATCTGACATTCGTCGATGACGGCCACGTCGTAGACAACCTCCAGACTCAGCTTTTCCGCCGTAGCCGCCACATGGGTGTCTCCGGGACGGCAATCCTCCTCTTCGCCGGTGGTCAGGGAACAGGCGACCCCGTCGGCCAGAAGCCGCTCCTGGGCCTCCAGCGCCAGAAGCCGCAGCGGGGCCAGGTATACCCCGGTAGCCGCCCGGATGAGCTGCTGAAAGCCGGCATAGGTCTTGCCGGTGTTGGTGCCGCCGATGTGAAGCACAAAATGCCGCCGCATGGCGCGGGCCTCCGGGTATTCGTCCTTGGGGTTCAGAGCGGCCAGGGTGTCCAGGCTGGTGCGGATGGCCTGAGGGACGTAATACACGGAATAGACATATCCCAGGCCCCGGTTTAAAAGCTCCTGACATGGAAACTCCTTCATGGTCAGAAGCTCGCTTACCTGCGCCTCCGGCTGGGCTTCGGCAAAGGCTGTCAGCTCCTGCTCGGCCACGGACAGCAGGATGGAGGCGTACAAACGCTTCAGCTTTTCTCCGTAGGGGGAATCCAGGTTTTCCCCCAGCCAGGGCATGGCGGTGACAAAATTCTTGATAAGCCGGGCGTAAAAATCACAGGGCTTTTGGGCGGACAGGGCCAGGAAGTTGTCTATCCGACCCATGGACTTTCCCGGCCCCAGGCGTGTAGCCCATTCCGTGCCGGGAAGAAGCTGCATAATAGCCCGGTGATATTTCTCCCCCAGCAGAGCGGCAGGGCCTTCCGGCTTTGGCGCCGAAAGCCACAGGCCGTTCAAAAAATCCCCCGCCATATGCAGCGCAGATGATTCGGCCCCGGCTTTCTGGGGAACGGGCGGGGGCATAGTACCCTATTGGTTCCCGCCTGGGGACAGCGCCTGAAATCGAGGGGACTGCTCGGCGGCAAGGACGTCGCTTTTTTTCCAAAAGCGGATGGATCCGCCTCTGGGATTGCGGCGGTATTGAGGCCGGGGGAGCAGCTCCTTTTGCAGCGCCTCCGTCCACCCTCTTGCTTTCAGCGTCCGCACAGTCCAATATTTGCTTTGCTGGCTCATGGGCAGAGGCACTCCTTTCAAAAATACCGGCGCGGAAGGTCGCGCCAAATATATATAGTGTAACACACCTTGGGCGGGTTCATCAATCTTTATCATCAGAAATTTTGCGGCGCAAGAGGAAACAGCACGAGAGCATGACCAGGAATCGGAATCATTAAGCCAAGATTAAAAATTGCCCGAAGAATCTCCAAAACCGATAAATGATTGGCAAGGTATTTGTGGATTTATATAAAATTACAAAAAGCCGGTGCAAAAACGGAGCTTGTATGGTATAATTTGAACAAGACGGGCCGATCTGGCATTTGGCCTGAAAAAAATTTTGGAGGAGAAGCAATGAAATCAAAGGTATGGAAACATCTGATCAGCCTGCTTTGCGTGGTGGCGCTGGTGGCGTCTCTGGGCATCTCAGCCTGGGCCGCTGAGGAGCTGACGCTGGAAGACGTGGCCGCTATGGCCCAGAAGGCTCTCGACCAGCAGGAAATTCAGAACGTTATGAGCCGTCATGTCATGTATCACTGCTATGGCGAGCATCAGGAGGAGATGGAGGAGATCTGGGTTCAGGAATATGAAAACCAGCTCACCGCCTCCTTCGGACAAAACCAGGGCTTCTATGTGGGCTACGGCTCTATTTGGGAGGCTTATGTGGAGGGCCATAATGAAACCTGGCTTTCCAGCGCCAAGAGCTACTGCGAAAACAACGGCATCGACATCTCCGGCATGACCGATGAGGAAATTTTGGAGATCTACGGCGGTGTGGGTCAGCTTTTGCTCCACGTCACTACTACGGCCATCATCGAGGTGGCTGATGACGGCCAGACAGCCCGCGCCTTCTGGTATTCTCCCGGCATGATCGCAGAGAGCGGTCAGAGTGCCAATTCCATCTGGGAAGCCTACGGCGTTGACTTCGTGAAAGAGAACGGCGAGTGGAAGATCTGGCACCTGCATATGTACACCGATTTCATGGGCAGCTTCTATCTTGATCTGGGCGGTTCCAGCTCCGGCGGCGGAGCGGCTTCCGGTGAGGCCAGCGGCGAGATGTCTGGTGAGGCCAGCGGCGAGGCTTCCGGCGAGGCCAGCACGGAGGCGGCCGAGACTGCTGCGGATTCCAGCGCTCAAGGCGATTACACCACGGTTGATACCTTCCTGCTGTTTGATTATGTCAGCTCGCCCCAGTATTCCGAATTTTCCAGCGATCGTCTGCGTAGCGAGATGGAATCCATCCCCATCCCCCTATCTTATGAGACCTGGAGCTTCGATGAGGCCAACTTCGGTCCTACCCTGGAGGAGTATGAGTCCCTGGGCATTGATGTCAGCGTTTGGTACGAGGCGCACCAGTCATAAGATTGTAGGATAGCTTCAAACGAATACAAGACCGCCCCCGGCTGAGACTGGGGGCGGTTTTATGCGTCGCGGGCCATGCTTGACGGTTGCTGTTGACAGATGGCGGTTCGGTTGATAAACTATGTTTATCATAAATTTTGGGATGAAGGCCATGAACGTGCGTGAGTTTCAATCAATCTTGGAGCAGGTGGAGCAGGGGCAGCCTGCTGTGCTGATTCGGGAGACGGAGGGGGCTGTATACCGCCGACGGTTTCGCCCGAAGGAGCGGCTCATCCTGCTGGGGGGCGGGCATATTGCCAAGGTGCTGTGTACCATGGGGGCGCTGCTGGATTATGCCGTCACCGTAGTGGACGACCGACCCGCCTATGCACAGCCCAGCCGGTTCCCGGAGGCGGAGCAGGTGGTTTGCGACGGCTTCGTGGAGGCCATCGGGAATTTGAAGCTTCGGGAAAATGATTATGTGTGCGTCATCACCCGCGGCCACCGCTGGGATGGGGACTGTCTGCGGAAAATTCTCTCCGGCCCCATGCCCTACTATCTTGGCATGATCGGCTCCAGCCGCCGGGTGGCGGCCCTGCTGGGGCTGTTGGCAGAGGAGGGGTTTGATGTGCAGGCGCTGTCTCAGATACACGCGCCCATTGGTCTTCGCATTGGGGCGCTGACGCCGGCGGAGATTGCCGTCTCCATCTGCGGAGAGCTGGTGCAGTGCCGCCGCCAAAATCTGGCGGCGGAACAGACGGAGGATTTCATGCCGCAGGAAAACACCGACCTTTCCATGCTTCGCTTTCTGGCAGAGGGGAAGGAGCCGCGGGCGATGTGCCTGGTGCTGTCCACCCAGGGATCTACGCCGGTGAAGGCCGGTGCCATGATGGCCGTTGACCGGCTGGGCCGGGGCTACGGCACCGTAGGCGGCGGCTGCGGCGAGGCGGAGGTCATGACCGCTGCCCGGCGCATGATTGGTACCGGCAGCTCCTGTGTGGTGGAGGTGTCCATGGACGAGGACATTTCCGCCCAAGATGGCATGGCCTGCGGCGGCACCATGCGGGTATTAATAGAGGACGTGGAGAGTGAGTCTGTGTGAAAAGGACGTTACGCAGGCTGGATGAATTTTTCCCCGTGCTTTTCGTTGACGGCCTGGCAGATGCGGCGCAGACCTTCCTCTAAGGTGGAGCGGGGGCAGGCCAGGTTCAGGCGGATGAAGCCCTGGGCGTTGTGGACGAACATGGCGTTGCCCCCTTCCAACAGTACCCCGGCGTTCCAGGCGAAGAACAGAGGCAGCGGCTCGTCCGGCTGGAAATAGGCGTTTAAATCCACCCAGGCCAGATAGGTGGCCTGCGAGGAGGTGAACACGGCCTGGGGCAGGTGCTGTTCCAGATATTCGCGGGCAAAGCGGAAATTTTCGTCCAAATAGGCGTGCAAGGCTTCCAGCCAGGGCGCGCCTTTTTCGTATCCGGCCTGGGCCGCCACGATGCTTAGGGGATTTTCCGAGGAGTGGTGCTGAACGTGCCAGATGCGGCGCAGGGCGGGGGAGCGGATGATGATATTGGACATCAGCAGGCCCGCTGTGTTGAAGGTCTTGCTGGGAGCCATGCAGGTGACGAGCCTTTCATAGTCCGGCATGACCTTTCCCAAGGGAATATGGCGCTGGCCCTGGCGGAGCAGGTCGCAATGTATCTCGTCCGATATGACCCAGAGACCGTGCTGCCGGATGAGGCCGGAAAGACGCTCCAGCTCCTCCTGCGTCCAGACCCGGCCCGTGGGATTGTGAGGATTGCAGAAGATGAGAAGAGTGGTCTTTTCCGCTGCCGCCTTGGTTTCCAAATCCTCCCAGTCGATGGAAAAATAACCGCCGTCGTTGATTAAATCGGAGCAGACGCAACCCCGGCGGGAGCGATCCGCCGCCCCCTTGAATGGCTTATAGGAGGGGGTGAGAATCAGAACGCTCTCATCCGGCCTGGTGATAAACTCCACCAGCTCGTTCAGCGCCTGAACGACGCCGCTGGCGGTGAGAAGCTGCTCTTGGGGGAAATCCCAGTCGTAGCGGGTCTTGCACCAGCCGGAAAACAGCCGGTAGTATTCGTCGGTATAACGGCCCGTATAGCCGAATATCCGCCGATCCAGTCGCGCCCGCATGGCGTCGATGATTACATCCGGGGTGGCAAATTCCATGTCCGCCACCCACATACGAATAAATTCCTCGTCCTTATAGGGGAAGGTCATTTCCGGCCCGGCGTGAAAAATGTAGTCCCGGAAGCCGTCTGTGGTCATGGCGTTGGTGTTTTGCCGGTCGATGATCTCGTCAAAATTAAACATGGTGCGCTCCTCCATGAGTGTAATGGTTTCTACAGAAAGCCCCTCCAACACCTGCGTGGGCGTGGAGGGGCTGTGCCGATGGGATTAGCCGGGAATATCTCCCACACCGTTCAGGATAAGCCTGGGGCGGTAGGGGTAGTTGGCCACATCCTCCCGTGCGGTGACACCGGACAGCACCAATGCGGTGTCCAGGCCGGTCTCAATACCGGCGATGATGTCCGTATCCATGCGGTCGCCAATCATGGCGGCGTTTTCCGAATGGACGTCCAGCAGCCGAAGGCCGGTGCGCATCATCAGAGGATTGGGCTTGCCCACAAAATAGGCGTTCTTGCCGGTGGCCAGCTCGATGGGCGAGATAAGCGCCCGGCAGGCGGGGGCAATGCCCGTCTCCGTGGGGCCGGTCAGGTCGGAGTTGGTGCCGATGAGCTTGGCCCCGGCGTTTACCAGGCGGATGGCCTTTGTCATCTGCTCCAGGTTATAGCTGGACGCCTCGCCCACCACCACATAGTCCGGGTCTACGTCATTATAGGTAATGCCCTTGTTGTAAAGGGCGTTGAGTACCCCATGCTCGCCGATAACGTAGGCACTGCATCCGGGGGCCTGACTGTCCAGAAAATAGGCGGTGGCCAGGGCGCTGGTATAAAAACGCTTCTCGTCGATGTCCAGCCCCATACGCTCCAGCTTCTTTTGCAGCTCTCTGGGGGTATACTGGCCGGAATTGGTCAGAAACAGAAAATGCTTTTTGTTGTCCATCAGCCATTGAACGAACTCCTTCACGCCTGGCAGCAGACGGTTGCCGTGATATATCACGCCGTCCATGTCGATGATGAAGCCTTCCTTTTTCCGTAATGTTTCCATGATATATATCCTCCTTTACATCCAGATTTTTTCATCCGCAAATTGCAAGTGCAAGTTGGACACTCGGTAGAATGAATTTATGAACCTT
>JAJQCH010000159.1 GCA_021202795.1 Oscillospiraceae bacterium | reverse complement strand
GCAGGCTGGCTTACTGTTGATCTGATCGAACGACCCTTTTGCTGACTAACACCTTATTTATTATGAAAACACACCTGCAAAAACGCATTGAAGGGATTCTGTGGGTTGCGGCAGCAGTGCTGATTCTGCTGACCGTTCTGCGCCTGGCGTCCATGAACCGCACGCCGGCGGTGTCTCTTGCCGCAGTGGAGACCGCTGAAGCCGCAGAGACCGAGGCCGCCGGTCTGCTGAACATTAACGCCGCCACGGCGGAGGAGCTGGAGGCCCTTCCCGGTATCGGCCCGGTGCTGGCGGAGCGCATTATCGCCTGGCGGGAGGAAAACGGCCCCTTCACAGGCGAGGAGGACGTGCTGGACGTGCAGGGCATCGGTCAGGCCACATATGAGAAAATCGCACCTTACATTAACTTTGGCGAAGAATAAACCGTTTTTATATATACCAAACAAAGAAAACCGAACGACAGAAGGAGGCCTGCTCTATGAAAATTTTGGTAGTGGACGACGAGGAGTTGCTGGTCAAGGGCATAAAATTCAATCTGGAAAACGACGGCTATCAGGTGGATGTCTGCTACGACGGCCAGACCGCCGTGGAGATGGCCCGCACCGGGAGCTATGGGCTAATCCTTCTGGATCTGATGATGCCAAAACTGGACGGGCTTTCCGCCTGCATGATGATACGGGAGTTTTCCACCGTACCCATCATCATGCTTACGGCGAAGAGCGAGGACACGGACAAGCTGATCGGCTTTGAATACGGCGCAGACGACTATATCACCAAGCCCTTCAACATTCTGGAGCTGAAGGCCCGCGTGCGGGCGCTTCTCCGCCGCACCGGCTCCCAGACCGACGCGGCGGCTTCCGCCGGACGGATAACCCGCGGCCCCATCACCATCGACACGGAGCGCCGCTCGGCGGAGGTAAACGGAAAAAGCGTGGAGCTGACGGTGAAGGAATTTGACCTGGTAGAGCTTCTCATGCGCACCCCCGGCAAGGTCTATTCCCGCGAGAATCTGCTGGATCTGATATGGGGCTATGATTATCAGGGCGACATCCGCACCGTGGACGTACACATCCGCCGCCTGCGGGAGAAGCTGGAAGAAAATCCGGCCAAGCCGGAGTGCATTATTACCAAGTGGGGCGTGGGTTACTATTTCAAAGAGGAAAAATAAAAAACAGAATAAACGCCAGCAGCGGGAGCTGAAAAAACAGCAGAAGCAACAGGAAAAGCAGCAGCAGGAGCAGGAAAAGCTCCAACAGAAGCTGGAAAGGCTGCAAGCGAAGCCCCGGAAACGGCGCAGGCTGGAGCGGAGGCAACAGAAGAAAGCCCAGAAGCTTGCCCGCAGGCAGCGCAAAAGGGAAACGCGCAAGCGCCGGGGAACCACCGTCCGCTTCAAAATTGCCTCCACCTTCACCCTGTTCACCGCCGCGCTGCTGATACTGCTGAACGTCTATCCCATCGTGGTCAGCCGGGACGCAGTTTTCACCACGAAACAGAGCGCCATGCAGTCCCAGGGGTCGGTCATATCCAGCTCTCTTTCCGCGCTGGAGGTGCTGACCAGCGAATCGGTGGCGCAGGTCATGGAGCTGCTGGACGTGACGCCCGTGACCCGCATGATCATCACCGACCAGAGCGGACTTATCCTCTACGACACCTCGGAGGATGACACCACCGGGCGCTATGCGCTGCTGAGCGAGGTGGCGGACGCCCTGAGCGGAAATACGGTGTTTTACTGCGCCTATTCCGAGGGCGTATTTGTCAGCCGCTCAGCCACGCCGGTCGCTTCCGGCGGCGCCATCGTCGGGGCCGTGTATCTCTATGAATATGACAGCGAGCAGGGCGAGATCATAGTGGGTTTGCAGCGGAATCTGCGGAATATGTCCGTTCTTTTCGGCGGCGCGGGCATCGTTATCATCACGATCCTTTCCAGCACGCTGACCCGGCGCATCAAGCGCCTTTCCAAGGCCATGAACTTCGTCCGGGGCGGCGATTACGCCTACCGCATCTCCGTGCAGGGAAACGACGAGTTGGCCGTGCTGTCGGAGGAATTTAACATCCTGACCGGGCGGCTGGAAAGTACGGAGGAGATTCGCCGCCGGTTCGTGTCCGACGCCTCCCACGAGCTACGCACGCCGCTTGCGGCCATCCGACTGCTGTCGGACAGCATCAGCCAGGCAGAGAACATGGACATGGTTACCGTCCGGGAGTTTGCCCAGGACATCGGAAACGAGGCCGATCGTCTTCAGCGGACGACGGAAAAGCTCATGAGCCTTACAAAGCTGGACGCCGGCGTGACCCAGCTTCAGCAGGAGCCGGTGGACGTAAAGCTCGTCGCCCGGCGCACCCTGCATCTGCTGGAGCCGCTGGCGGCAAAGCAGCAGATCTCCCTGCACACGCGCCTTTCCGACGACTGCATCGTGAAGGCCTCGGCGGACGATTTATATCAGATTATCTTTAACCTCGTGGAAAACGCCATCAAGTATAACGTCCAAAACGGCGTCGTCACTCTGTCCCTGCATAAGGAACGGGCCACGGTCATTCTGACAGTGGAGGACACCGGCATTGGTATCCCGGAGGAGGACATCGGCCATATCTTTGAGCGGTTCTACCGAGTGGACAAGGCCCGCTCCCGCGCCTCCGGGGGCAGCGGTCTGGGTCTTTCCATCGTCCACGATGCGGTGGTGGCAAACGGCGGAGACATCCAGGTGGCCCGCCGGGAAGAGGGCGGCACCTGCTTCACCGTCACCTTCCCCCTGTGTCCCAAAAAGGAGAGACGTCCATGAAAAAACGCTTTTTCCTTGCGGTGTTGCTGGTGCTGCTGGTACTGGCGGCGGCATTTGCGCTGCTGGTAAGCGGCGTGCTGCCCTTCGAGCTGCCTTTTGAAATCTCCCTGGAGCTGCCGGAAATTTCCATCGAGCTGCCCTTTGACCTGCCCTTCAACCTGCCGTTTCTGACCCAGGAGGAGGAGACGGAGGTTGGGGAAACCGTCGCCATATACCGGGTGGCGTCGGAGGACGCCTCGGATGGCAGCGACCTTATCTGCATAGAGACCTGTTCTCAGCCGGAGGAGGACTCTCTCATCGACGGAGTGCTGACTCTTTTCGCCTCCGAAAGTGGGGCGGACGGCATGGCCTGCGCCCTGCCAGAGGGCGTGACGATAGAGAGTTGGACGCTGGAGAAGGCGGTAGTCTCCCTGACCTTTTCGGAGAGCTTTCTCGACCTGACGGATATGGAGCAGACCGTCGCCGCGTTCTGCGCCGCCCTGACCCTGTGCGCCCTGGATGAGGTGGAGTCTGTCACCGTCATCGCCGGGGAGGAGACCGTCTTTTCCGGCCTGATGACAGAGGACGCCCTTCTGCGGGATACGGATACCGACCCTTACGTTCGCCAGCTTCGGCTGTATTTTGCCGACGGGGACGGACGATACCTTATCAGCGAATACCACAGCCTGACGCTGGACGAGGACACCTCCCCGGAGCGGTACGTCCTGGAGGAGCTGCTGCGCGGGCCGAACAACGGTGAGCTGCAGCAGACCATCCCGGAGGGGACGGAGCTTATCTCCTGCCAGACGACGGACGGGATATGCACTGTGAATCTGTCCGAGGAATTTTATGTCAATCGCCCGGACACCGCCGCCGGGGAGCGGCTGGCGGTCTATTCCATTGTAAACTCCCTGACTTCCCTGTCCCAGGTGGATAGCGTGATCATCCTGGTGGAGGGGGAGGCACTGGAAAGTTATGTATACCTGTCTCTTGCGGACGCCTTCACAAAATACAACGAGGTCATCGGCCCCGTGTCCGAGAGCCAGGGGGAGATCGACGCGGATCTGTATCTAGCCCTACCGGGGCTGGAGGATATAGCCCCACTCCCCTTCCGGGTGAATCTTTCGGATTATCAGTCCCAGGCGGAGGCGGTGCTTCAAGCCCTGCTGGCCGCGGCGGAGCCGGGCTATCCCTCCCTGTTTTCCGGCAGCGGCACGGTGACAGACCTGGTGGTGTCCAACGGCGCCTGCACGGTATCCCTGTCCCAGAGCTTTTTCGCCTCCTTAACAGAGGAGGCCCGCACCGCCGCCATCCGCTCCATCGCGGCCACGCTCTGCGCCCTGGATGAGATAAACTCCGTCCTGTTCACCATCGGCGGCAGCGAAGCCATCTTCGACGGCACCGACTGGTCAGGCCCCTGGACGGCGGAGACGCTGGGGTGACGGATCGGAAAAGCGGAAAAACGTACAGGGCGTTTATTTTCAAAGGTTCCCGGCGTGGAGGCCGGGGGAAGGAGGAATGTTATCATGTCCCGTGTGGATGCAATTCGGCGGCGGATTTCGCTGCCTTTGCTGCTGACGGATGAGGTCAGCGTGCGGTATGCTTCGGGGTTCGCGTTTACGGATGGGGCCGTGCTTATCGGGCCGGAGAGGGCCTGGCTCATCACGGATTCCCGCTACGCGGAGGCGGCGGCGCAGGCGGTGACGGATATGGAGATTCTGGTCACGGGCGCGGGCCGGACGGTGAACGCCATCGTCAGAGACCTCGCGGCGGAAAACCGCTTCGCGCAGCTGCTGGCGGAGGGCGACCGGGTGAGTCATGATGAATGGCAGAAGCTGGAAAAGGCCCTGGGCGTCGCGCTAGTTCCGGCAGGAGGGCTTCTCGCGGAGCTTCGCGCCTGCAAGGACGAGGCGGAGGTAAACGCCATCCTGGCGGCCCAGACCATCGCGGAAAAGGCGCTGGACGCCGTGCTGGGCCTTCTGCGCCCCGGCATGACGGAGCAGGAGACTGCGGCGGAACTTGTATACCATATGTACAAATACGGCAGCGAGGCCAACGCCTTCGACCCCATCGTGGTCTCAGGGCCGCGCACCAGTATGCCCCACGGCGTTCCCAGCGAACGGGCGATACAGGCCGGGGACTTCGTCACCATGGACTTCGGGGCCGTATACAACGGCTATTGCTCAGATATGACCCGCACCGTGGCCGTCGGCGGTGCGACAGCGGAGATGCGCCGGGTATATGACACGGTTTTGGAGGCGCAGCTTGCGGGCATTGATGCCGCGAAACCGGGCGTGACGGGCCGGGCCATAGACGCCGCAGCGCGGGATGTTATCGCCGCAGCGGGATACGGGGAATATTTCGGCCACAGCTTCGGCCACAGCCTGGGACTGGAGATACACGAAAGCCCCAACGCCAGCCCCTCCAACAGCAAGCCGATGCCGGAGGGGGCGGTCGTCTCCGCCGAGCCGGGCATTTACATCCCCGGAAAATTCGGCGTGCGGATAGAGGATATGCTCTGGCTGCGGGACGGCGGCGCGCGGAATCTGACCACAGCGGCGAAGAAGCTTACAATCTTATAAATAAGAAAGGGCTTGCCAAAGCGGAAAATATATAGTAAAATGGCGGATGGGAAAAAACCATTCAAGTATGGAGGAAATAAGCAATGCCTATTGTTGCAGGAGATTTTAGAAACGGCGTAACCTTTGAAATGGACGGCCAGGTGATGCAGGTCGTGGAGTTCCAGCACGTCAAGCCCGGCAAGGGCGCGGCCTTTGTGCGCACCAAGATGAAAAACGTCATCACCGGCGCGGTGGTGGAGACCTCTTTTAACCCCTCCGCCAAGTTCGAGACCGCCTATGTGGAGCGGAAGAACATGGAATACAGCTATAACGACGGCGACCTGTATTACTTCATGGACGCGGAGACCTATGAGCTGCTGCCGGTGGACAAGTCCAAGCTTTCGGACAGCTTCCGCTTCGTGAAGGAGAACGAGGTCTGCACCGTTAGCTCCTACAAGGGCAACGTCTTCAACGTAGAGGCCCCCAACTTCGTGGTGCTGGAGATTACGGAGACCGACCCCGGCTTCGCGGGAAACACCGCCACCAACGCCACCAAGCCTGCCACCCTGGAGACCGGCGCGGAGGTAAAGGTACCTCTGTTCATCGAGCCGGGCGAGCGCATCGAGATCGACACCCGCACCGGGGAGTACCTGGGCCGGGCCAAGGGCTGAGTCGTTTATACCTGGGGAGGATTATATGACTACTGCTGAAAAAGTCGCGTATCTGAAGGGTCTGACGGAGGGCTATGGTATCGACCCCGCCGCCAAGGAGGGGAAGATCCTCTCCACCATCCTGGAAATTTTGGAGGATCTGGCCCTGGATGTGGAAGACCTGGAGGACGAGGTCGCGGAGCTGGAAGAGGGTCTGGACGCCGTCAGCGAGGATCTGGCGGACGTAGAGGACGAGGTGTACGGCGATCTGGACGACCTGGACGACGAATATGGCGACGAGGACGAGGACGACGGCCCGCTGTTTTATGAGACTGAGTGTCCCGTCTGCGGGGAGATCATCTCTCTGGACGAGGACGCGATTGAAAACCCCAATATCAAATGCCCCGCCTGCGGGGCGTCCCTGCATCTGACCGACGAAGAAGAGGAAAACGACGGGGAATAAACCCCGCCAAAAATAGAAGGAGTAAATTTATTATGGGCAAAGCACAAGAATTATTTGACCAGGCCACGCGGTACTATGACAATTCCATCGAGCTGGTTAAGCTGATGGACGAGACCTTTCAGAAGGTCGCATTTCAGAACGACCCCAGTAGCCGGTATGATACCAAGATCACCCTGGCGCAGTTCGACTGGATCCTTCAGGCCGTTCTGTTGAGCCAGGCGCTGAGCGACGGGAATTTTGACCGGCTGGAGCGCCAGTTTGTGGACAAGATCACTGATCACGGGGATCTGCTGGGATATATCAAGAACAAGACCAACGGAGAGCTGGTTCTGACCTGGGACAATATCGCCAGCCTGGACACCTCCACCCAGCAGAAGCTGGTGAAGATCCTCCCTTCGCTGCTGGACGAGACCTGCGACAGCTTCGTCAAACCCCTGGCCCTGCTGGACAAGGCCTCCAAGGAGGTCGATGAGCTGAACGCCCTGGTGGAGAACATCGGCAAGATCGGCGCATACCTGGCTCAGGTGGACGGCAATGTCAGCGATCAGGAGGCGGAGGCCGCCGCGAACATGGTCGTCAGCCTGCTGGTGGCCCGCTGGCAGGCTTATATGAAATAATTTTTCGGCCTTTTGACCGGATGACAAAACCAGACCCGACGATGTGTCGGGTCTGGTTTTGTGTTGGGGTTTTATTCATCGGCTTCATTTAACTGCCTTCGGATGTCCATACCGCCGTAAATAATGCGGACAATGCTCACGGTGTCGGCAGACTCCTTCGGAAGATAGAATACAATATAGTTGTCCACCGGGAGAAAGCGCAAGCCGCGACTGTGCCACGGCTCATCTTCATACAGACGGAATCGCATCGGCATTTCGTCAAGGCTGCGGATGGCCTTCATAATTCGTTGTGTCTGCCCCGCCGCCGTTTCTGGCGCAAGCAGTTCGTTTACGATATAGGAATAAATGCTCCTTAAATCCCGACGTGCATGGGAGGTATAGACTATCTTCCAGCTCATACGCCGAAGTCCCGTCTCATTTCGGCTTCAACCTCGTCGGCTGAACAGACGCTGTCGCTTTCTATGTCAGCCATTCCTTTTTCAATTTCCACGTCAAACTGCGCCTTGGTCAGCGCTCCATAAGCAAGCGGTCTGTCTGCCGGGAGCTTCATCTCAAACGGAATACCACGCTGGAGTACCACCTGTTTTAAAAACATACTCACCGCATTGGACATGGGGATACCAAGCTCACCTAAAATCTGTTCGGCCTGTTCTTTTAAATCGGGTTCTACCCGCGCGAAGACATTCGATGTTCTTGCCATGAAAATCGCATCCTTTCGCTGAATAGTATATCCGATTTGCCTGCGAAATGCAAGCGGTTCGCTGATATTTCACAAAAAAACCAGACCTGACGCGTGTCGGGTCTGGTTTTCTGTGTTGGTTCGAGTCACTCCACCCGGATGATATAGCCCTCCTTGCGGGGCTTGGGTTCCGGGGTCTCGTCGGGATAACCCAGGATGCAGTTGCCGACGCCGGTGTATTCCTCCGGCACGCCCCATTTCTTTTTCAGGGCCTGGCCCTCCGGGCTGTTGAAGGATTCCTCCGCCCGGTCTATCCAGCAGGAGCCGAGGCCAATGGCGTGGGCGGCGTTGAGCATATTGCCCATGATGAGGGCGCCGTCCTTCTTGCCCTGGGGCCAGGAGCTGTCCCCAAAGACGACGATGACCGCCGGCGCGCCGTAGAAGGGGTCGTCGTCCCGGCCCATGACGGCGGCGTTCATGCGGGAGATGGCGTCGCGCTCGGCCTTGTTCGTGACGGCGACGATGCAGGCCCGCTGGGCCCCCATGGCCGTGGGGGCGTAGATACCGGCCTCCAGTACGGCGTCCAAATCCTCCTTGCGGACAGGCTCCGCCTTATACTTGCGGATAGCGCGGCGGGTTTTCAGACTTTCCAGTACCTGATTCATTGAGATTTCTCCTTTCCTGCGTCCGACACTGGGCGCAGACATAAAATAATTTGAGGTCGTAGCCGGTGATGGCAAGGCCCTGCGTCAATGGGTCGAGCAGGCCCTCCGGCATGGTCATGTCCTCCACCTGGCCACATTCCTGGCAAACAAGGTGAGGGTGGGGGCGGCTGTTGCGGTCGTACCGCGCGGGGGCACAGGGCATTTCCAGCCGCTGAATTTTGCCTTCCTCGGCCAGGATGCCCAGGTTGCGGTACACCGTTCCCCGTGCCAGGGAGGGCATTTGTTCCCTGGCGATGTCGAATATCTCCTCCGCCGTGTGATGCTCCGGCGCACGGGAGATAATATCGTATACAAGTCTTCGCTGTCTTGTCACAGAAACCCTCCTTTGCAATAGAATTAGGATTTGTTCTTAATCCATTGTATCACATCTGGAAGGAAAGTCAAGATTAGTTTAATGTGTTTTCGTTCAGCTCGAACACCTGGCGGATGCGCTCCCGGAGGGGGATGTTTTCCGGCTGCTCCAGGGCCGGGTCGCGGGCAAGGGTGTCCTGGGCCTCCTGCTGGGCCTGCTTCAGCACCCGCATATCGGCGGAGAGGTCGGCAAGGTGCATTTCCGGCAGGCCGTGCTGGCGGCTGCCGAAGAAATCTCCCGGCCCCCGCAGGCGCAAATCCTCCTCCGCGATCTTGAAGCCGTCGTTCGTTTTGGTCATAATGTCAAGGCGGGCTTTGGCGTCCTCCGTCTCCCCGTCGGAAAACAGGACGCAGTAGCTCTTAAACTGGCCCCGGCCCCCCCGGCCCCGGAGCGGGTGGAGCGGGCTCCGACCGAA
>JAJQCH010000033.1 GCA_021202795.1 Oscillospiraceae bacterium | reverse complement strand
GTGTCCAATAAAACGGACTTAAAGACTTAACGACCCAATTACTGACTAACACCAAGATTATTTATTCGTCCTTGACAGAGTGTTTTTCTGTCAAGGACGTTTTTTGTTACGCTTTAGGCAATATAAGGAGGTCGCGCCATGAAAATTATGCCGGAGCTTGCGGAGGCGAAACGCATCGCCGCCACGGGGGAATATAAAGTCCTGCCGGTGAGCTGTGAGATTCTGTCCGATATGCTGACGCCCATTGAGGCCATGCGGATTCTGAAAAACGTCTCCTCTCACTGCTATATGCTGGAATCTGTGGGAGAGCAGGAGAAATGGGGCCGCTACACCTTTCTGGGCTTCGACCCCAAGCTGGAGATCACCTGCATGGATGGCCATATGAAGGCGGGGAGCCTGCAATTCGAGACGGAGGATCCCGCCGCCTTCCTGCGGCAGATCCTGGCGGACTACAAAAGCCCCCGCTTCGACTACCTGCCCTCCTTCACCGGCGGGCTGGTGGGATATTTCTCCTACGACTACCTGGGCTACAGCGAGCCGACCGTCCGCACCCAGGTGCAGGACACGGAATCCTTCAAGGACGTGGATTTAATGCTCTTTGACAAGGTCATCGCCTTCGACAACTTCCGGCAGAAGATCATCCTCATCGCGAATATGTCTCTGGAAGACGTGGAGGCGGGCTATAACAAGGCGGTCATGGAGCTGAGCCAGCTCCGGGAGCTGCTGCGGAAGGGCCACCGAAAGCAGGAGCCGGGGGGCCGTCTTCTCGGCCCAGTGACGCCCCTGTTCGACAAGGACGCCTACTGCGCCATGGTGGAGCGGGCCAAGCACTATATCCGGGAGGGGGACATCTTCCAGATCGTCCTGTCCAACCGGCTCAGCGCCCCCTTTGAGGGGAGCCTGTTCAACACCTACCGGGTGCTGCGGACGGTGAATCCCAGCCCCTATATGTTTTATTTCTCCGGCACAGACGTGGAGGTGGCCGGGGCCTCCCCGGAGACCCTGGTGAAGCTGGAAAACGGGGTGCTGCACACCTTCCCCCTGGCGGGGACAAGGCCCAGAGGTCGGACGGAAGCGGAGGACAAGGCCCTGGAGGCGGAGCTTCTGGCGGACGAGAAGGAGTTGGCGGAGCATAATATGCTGGTAGACCTGGGGCGGAACGACCTGGGGAAGATCAGTCGGTTCGGCACCGTCCAGGTGGAGAAATACCATTCCATCGAGCGGTATTCCCACGTCATGCACATTGGCTCCACCGTCCGGGGGAAGATAGACCCGGCTTACGACGCCCTGGACGCGGTGGCGGCGGTGCTTCCGGCGGGAACCCTGTCCGGCGCGCCCAAGCTGCGGGCCTGTCAGCTTATCGGGGAGCTGGAAAACAACAAGCGGGGCATATACGGCGGGGCCATCGGCTATATCGACTTCACCGGCAATATGGACACCTGCATCGCCATCCGCATTGCCTACAAGAAAAACGGCAAGGTGTTCGTCCGCAGCGGGGCGGGCATTGTGGCCGATTCCGTGCCGGAAAAGGAATTTGAAGAGTGCATCAACAAGGCCAAGGCCGTGATCAGCGCCCTGGAGCTTGCCCAGGAGGAGGAACTATGATACTTCTCATTGACAACTACGACAGCTTTTCCTATAACCTCTATCAGCTCGTGGGGGCCTTAAACCCGGACATCCGGGTCGTTCGAAACGACGAGCTGACGGTGCCGGAGATTGAGACCATGCACCCCAGCCACATCATCATCTCCCCCGGCCCCGGCAGGCCGGAAAATGCGGGGATTATCCTGGAGGCGGCGGGAACGGTCTGCCGCACCGTTCCCACCCTGGGGGTCTGCCTGGGCCATCAGGCCATCTGCATGGCCTATGGAGCCACTGTCACCTATGCCAGCCGCCTGATGCACGGCAAGCAGTCTATGGCCGCCCTGGATGGAGACTGCCCCCTGTTCCGGGACTGCCCGGAGAAGACGCTGGTGGCCCGGTATCATTCCCTGGCCGCCGACCCCGCCACCATGCCGGACTGCCTGAAGGTGACGGCCCTGACAGAGCAGGGAGAAATTATGGCCGTCCAGCACCGGGAATATCCCATCTTCGGCGTGCAGTTCCACCCGGAATCCATCATGACCCCGGACGGAAAGACCATGCTGAAAAACTTTTTGGAGATTGCCTAAACTATACATTATAATTATAAGGAGAGTATACTGTCATGATCAAGGAAGCCATTGAAAAAATCGTAAACAAAGGGGATCTGTCCTATGACGAGGCCTATACCGTCATGAGCGAGATCATGGGCGGCGAGACCAGCCAGACCCAGAACGCCGCGTTCCTGGCGGCCCTGTCCACCAAAAGCACCAAGGCGGAGACCAGGGATGAGATCGCCGGCTGTGCCGCCGCCATGCGGGATCGGGCCATCAAGGTGGACACCGGCATGGACATTATGGAGATCGTCGGCACCGGCGGGGACGGGGCGCACACCTTTAACGTCTCCACCGCTTCTGCTCTGGTGGCTGCCGCCGGCGGGGTGAAGATCGGCAAGCACGGCAACCGGGCCGCCTCCTCCCAGTGCGGCGCGGCGGACTGTCTGGAGGCCCTGGGGGTGAACATCCAGCAGGAGCCGGAGACCTGCGTGAAGCTTCTAAACGAAGTGGGAATGTGCTTCTTCTTCGCCCAGAAATACCACACCTCCATGAAATATGTGGGAGCCATCCGCAAGGAGCTGGGCTTCCGCACCGTGTTTAACATCCTGGGGCCGCTGACAAACCCCGGCTACCCTAAGCTGCACCTGCTGGGCGTATATGACGAGTATCTGGTTCAGCCTCTGTCCCAGGTGCTGATGAGCCTTGGCGTGGAGCGGGGCATGGCCGTCTACGGCCAGGACAAGATGGACGAGATCTCCGCCAGCGCCCCCACCACCATCTGCGAGTTCAAGGACGGCTGGTATAAGACCTATACCGTGGCCCCGGAGGATTTCGGTCTGACCCGCTGCAAGAAGTCCGACCTGGTGGGCGGCACTCCGGCAGAGAACGCCGCCATCGTCCGCTCCATCCTGGGCGGGGAGCAGGGGCCGCGGCGCAACGCCGTGGTGCTGAACGCCGGCGCGGCCCTGTATCTGGCCGACAAGGCCCCCACCCTGGCTGAGGGCGTGAAGCTGGCCGGGAGCGTCATCGACTCCGGCGCGGCGCTCAAGACCCTGGAGGGTCTGATCGCGGTCAGCAACGCATGAACATATTAGACGAGATCGCCGCCTATGCCCGCCTTCGGGTGGCGCGGGACAGGGAGGAGACGCCCCTGGAGGCCTTGCAGGAGGAATGTTCCCGCCTGGGAACAGACGGCGCGGGCCGGTTCGGGTCGGCGCTGAAAAAGCCCGGCGTCAGCTTCATCTGCGAGGTGAAAAAAGCCTCCCCCTCCAAGGGGATCATCGCCCAGGACTTCCCCTATCTTTCCATCGCCAGGGAATATGAGGCCGCCGGGGCGGAGGCCATCTCCTGCCTGACGGAGCCGAAGTGGTTCCTGGGTTCGGATAAGATTTTCGGGGAAATCCGTTCCTCCGTCCAGACTCCCATGCTCCGCAAGGATTTTGTGGTGGACGAGTACCAGATCTATCAGGCCAAATGCTTGGGGGCGAACGCCGTGCTGCTGATCTGCGCCATATTGGACGACAGAACCCTTCTCTCCCTCCGGGAGATCGCGGAGCGCCTTGGCATGGACGCCCTGGTGGAGGCCCACGACGAGGAGGAGATCAAGCGCGCCCTGGACGCCGGGGCCGCCATCGTGGGGGTGAACAACCGAAACCTGAAGGACTTTTCCGTGGACACGGGAAACAGCGGACGTCTGCGCGCCCTGGTGCCTGGAAACGTGCTGTTCGTGTCGGAGAGCGGAGTCAAGACCCATGAGGACGTGGCCCGGATCCGGGACATGGGGGCGGACGCCGTCCTGGTGGGGGAGACCCTGATGCGGGCGGCGGATAAAAAGGCGGCTCTGGCCGGTCTGCGAGGTGCGCTGTGAGGAAAACGAAAATCAAGCTGTGCGGCCTGTCCCGCCCCGTCGATATAGAGACGGCGAACCGATTGCAGCCGGACTTCATCGGCTTCATCTTCGCCCCCAAGAGCAGGCGCTACGTCGCCCCGGAGCGGGCGGCGGAGTTAAAGGCCATGCTGGCCCCCTCCATCCAGGCGGTGGGGGTGTTTGTCCGGGAGGAGCCGGAAACGGTTGCGGAGCTTCTCCGCCGGGGCGTCATCGACGTGGCTCAGCTCCACGGAGGGGAGAGCGAGGAGTATGTGGCCCGGCTCCGGGCGCTGACCGACCGGCCCATCATCAAAGCCTTCCGCATAGACGGGCCGGAGGATATAAACGCGGCCCAGGCCAGCGGGGCGGACTATGTCCTGCTGGATAACGGGGCCGGCGGCACCGGCACGGTCTTCGACTGGAGCCTTGTGCAGACCATTGACCGGCCCTATTTCCTGGCCGGGGGCCTGGACGGGGAGAATGTGAGATCCGCCGTGGAGACCCTCCGGCCCTACGCCGTGGACGTCAGCTCCGGCATCGAGACCGAGGGCCTAAAGGACGCCGCAAAAATGGAACGGTTCGTCGCCCAGGTGCGGGCGGCGGACAGAGAGGAGACACCATGACCAACCCAAATGGCCGCTTCGGCATCCACGGGGGCCAGTATATCCCGGAAACCCTGATGAACGCCGTCATCGAGCTGGAGCAGGCCTATAACCATTATAAAAACGACCCAGAGTTTAACCGGGAGCTGAACACCCTGTTCACAGAGTACGCGGGCAGACCCTCCCGGCTGTATTACGCGGAAAAGCTGACAAAAAAGCTGGGCGGGGCCAAGATATATCTGAAGCGGGAGGATTTAAACCACACCGGGGCGCACAAGATTAACAACGTCCTGGGCCAGGCCCTTCTGGCGAAGAAAATGGGCAAGACCCGGCTGATCGCGGAGACCGGGGCGGGTCAGCACGGGGTGGCCACCGCCACCGCCGCCGCCCTGATGGACATGGAGTGCGTGGTGTTCATGGGGGAGGAGGACACCAAGCGCCAGGCCCTGAACGTATATAAAATGCGCCTTCTGGGGGCGGAGGTGGTGCCTGTCACCACCGGCACTGCGACGCTTAAGGACGCCGTGTCCCAGGCCATGCGGGAGTGGACGAGCCGCATTGCGGACACTCACTACTGCTTAGGCTCCGTCATGGGGCCGCACCCCTTCCCCACCATCGTCCGGGACTTCCAGGCGGTCATATCCAGGGAGATCAAAGAGCAAATGCTGGAAAAGGAGGGCCGTCTGCCGGATGTGGTCATGGCCTGCGTGGGGGGCGGCTCCAACGCCATCGGCACCTTTTACCACTTCATAGACGAGCCGTCCGTCCGGCTCATCGGCTGCGAGGCCGCAGGCCGGGGCATCGACACCTTCGAGACTGCCGCCACCATCGCCACGGGAAAGCTTGGCATCTTCCACGGCATGAAGTCCTATTTCTGCCAGGACGAGTACGGCCAGATCGCCCCGGTGTATTCCATCTCCGCCGGGCTTGACTATCCCGGCGTAGGGCCGGAACACGCCTGGCTCCATGACATAGGCCGGGCGGAATACGTCCCCGTAACGGACGAGGAGGCGGTCTGCGCCTTTGAAAACCTTTCCCGCACGGAGGGCATCATCCCCGCTATCGAATCGGCTCACGCCGTGGCCTACGCGGAAAAGCTGGCCCCCACCTTGGACAAGGATAAAATTATCGTCATCACCCTGTCGGGCCGGGGGGATAAGGACTGCGCCGCCATTGCCCGCTACAGAGGGGAGGACATCCATGAGTAACATCCAAAACGCCTTTGCCAGCGGCAAAGCCTTCATCCCCTTCATCACCAGCGGCGACCCGGATCTGGAGACCACCGCCGCCCTGGTGCGGGCCATGGCCGACGCGGGGGCCGACCTGATCGAGCTTGGCATCCCCTTTTCCGATCCCACGGCGGAGGGGCCGGTGATTCAGGCTGCGAACCTCCGCGCCCTGTCCGGCGGCGTCACCACGGATAAAATCTTCGACCTGGTGCGGGAGCTGCGGCGGGACGTGACCGTCCCCATGGTGTTCATGACCTACGCAAACGTGGTCTATTCCTACGGCCCGGAGCGGTTCACCAAAACCTGCGCGGAGATCGGCATGGACGGCCTGATCCTGCCGGACGTCCCCTTTGAGGAAAAGGAGGAGTTCGCCGCCCCCTGCCGGGCTGCGGGCATCGACCTGGTGTCCCTGGTGGCTCCCACCTCCGCGAACCGCATCGCGGACATCGCCTCCCAGGCGGAGGGCTTTCTGTATGTAGTCTCCAGCCTCGGCGTCACCGGCGTCCGCAGCGAGATCAAAACCGACGTGAAGGAGATCGCCGCCCTGGCGAAAGCCGCCGCCCCCGTCCCCTGCGCCATCGGCTTCGGCATCTCCACCCCGGAGCAGGCCCAGACCATGGCCCAGTGCGCCGACGGGGTCATCGTCGGCTCCGCCATCGTGAAGATCATCGCCCAGTATGGCCGGGACGCCGTCCCCTATGTGGCGGACTACGTCCGCTCCATGAAGGACGCCATACGCTGAATATCATCCCGTCCGCCGCAGAGACGCTTTTCTCTGCGGCGGTATTTTTATGACTTTACAACCGCCGGAAGCAATGGTATATTTGTGCCATGAGAAACAAAACAGGAGGATTCATCATGGATAAGATAACGGACGCTGTTCTCTATATCGGCGTGGACGACCCCGCCATGGATCTGTTTGAAAACCAATACGTTACCCCGGAGGGGATGTGCTATAACTCCTATGTCATCCTGGACGAGAAAATCGCCGTCCTGGACGCAGTGGACAGCCGCTGTGTGGACGCCTGGCTGGAGAACCTGGCCCAGGCCCTGGATGGCCGCGTGCCGGACTACCTGGTGCTGCACCACATGGAGCCGGATCACGCCGGGGGAATACAGGCCCTGGTGGAGCGCTATCCCGGCGTGAAGCTGGTGGGCAACAAAAAGACCTTCCAGATTCTGGCCCAGTTCAACAGTCCCGCCCTGGCAGAGGGCCGGGCCGTCACCGTGGCCGAGGGTTCCGTTTTGGAGCTGGGGGCGCACACCCTGCGGTTTTTCCTGGCCCCCATGGTTCACTGGCCGGAGGTCATGGTCTCCTTTGAGGAGAAGGAGGGCCTGCTGTTTTCCGCCGACGCCTTTGGAAAATTCGGCGTCCGGGACGCCGACCCGGACGACTGGGCCTGCGAGGCACGGCGGTACTATGTAAACATCGTGGGCAAATACGGCGGGCCGGTGCAGGCCCTGCTGAAAAAGCTGGACAGCCTGACCGTCCAGGCCATCTGCCCTCTCCACGGGCCGGTGCTGACGGAGAACCTCCCCTATTACCGGGAAAAATATAATGTCTGGAGCAGCTACCAGCCGGAGGATAAGGGCGTGGTCATCGCCTGCGCCTCCATCCACGGCCACACCGCCGCCGCCGCGAAGCGGCTTGGAGCCATGCTGGAGGAGAAGGGCGCGGAGTCCGTCACCTATTTCGACCTTTCCCGGTGCGATATGGCCGAGGCCGTGGAGGACGCCTTCCGCTATGACCGGCTGGTGCTGGCCGCCGCCTCCTACGACGGGGGCGTGTTCCCGCCCATGGAGACCTTCCTGCTCCATCTGAGAGACAAGAGCTGGCAGAACCGCACGGTGGCCTATCTCCAAAACGGCTCCTGGGCCCCCACCGCCGCCAAAACCATGAAGGTCATCGTGGGCGGCCTGAAAAACATCACGGAGATCGACCCGCCCGTCACCATCCGCTCCGCCCTCCAGGAGGAGGATCTCCCCGCCCTGGAAGCCCTGGCTGACGCCATATTGCAGGCATAAATACAAATCGCCCGCCGGAGGTTTTGCCCCCGGCGGGATTCGCTTAAAAAGGAAAAGTTTTCCATTATTCAGCGGGCGTGTGGAAAAGCTGTGGAAAAATCGGTTATTCAAAAAAAACGGTGGTTGACAATGCGATAACGGCAATATAAAATAGTAGGGCTAATTATGCGGCTAATCTTGGGTGGATTGGTGAAATCTGGCAAGCAACCCAATTTATTTATATTCTTCATTAAGGAGGAAATACGAACATGAAGCGTATCATGTGCCTGCTTCTGGCGCTGGTCATGGTCTTCTCTCTGGTCGGCGTCTCCGCGTTTGCGGAGGAGACCGAGGACGAGGAAGAGACTGTGGACGAGGTCGCGGAAGAGACTGAGGAGGAGACCGAGGACGACGGCTCCATTTCTGTCACCGTTACCGGGGCAACGGAGGGGCTGTATTATGCCTTTGACTATGACAGCATATACTCCGAGTGCTGGTACGGCGTTTACCTGAAGGCTGGGTACGACATCGAGGTGACAGGCGGAACGCTGGATGTGGATTTTTATGACGTAGATTCCGATGGGACTGTCTATCGCTACCGTGATTTCATCGTCTACAGCGATTCCGCTCCCGAACAAGTGGTTATCAATGTTGTCGCCTCCAGCGACGAGGCCCCCACGGCGGTATACGTCACGGCCAAACTGCCCAGCGGCACCACGGCGGAAAGTGTAATTAGCTATGCTAACTACGACGTTTACGTTCTGTCTGGCAGTTCTGATTCCGTTGATCTGTACGGCGGCTATGCCCTGGCCGAGGCGGAGGGCATAGAGATTACGTCTTCCGGCTATGGCATTGACAACTACACAGGTGAGATGAATGCGTATTATTGGTACACCGTCACCGGCGAGACCGACACGGTCACGCTGAACATTGTGGAGGATCCTGACGCGCCCACAGCCGTTTACACCACGGTGAAGCTGCCTGATGGTACGTCGGCAGAGGACGTGGTTTATAATGAGCCGTATTATTACAATATGTATGCCATGTCCGGCTATACTGACCGTATTCGGCTGTACGGCGGCTATGCCCTGGGCGAGACGGCTGGTATAGAGATTACGGATTCCTGGTATAGCGTTGACAGCGAGGGCCAGGTGTATGCATACTATTATTATACCCTCACCGGCGAGGCCAGCGAGGTGGAACTGAATATCGTGGAGGATACAGAGGTTCCTTCCGTGATTACGATAACGTACGCCGGAGATTTGGCGGAGGAATATAGTACAAACTATATGCTGAGTACGAATGAGTATGCATATGTGTATCTCTCCTCTGAATATGAGTTGACCAGCGTGACCAATGCGACGGTAAAAACTGGATATGAGGGATCCAGCGGGACTGAATATTTCCTTTATCCCGACGAGGGAGCGACGGAGATCGTTGTCACCGGCACGAAAAAGGCGTCCGGCACCCTGAAAGTCACCGGGGCCACGGAGCAGATCGTCTCTCTTCTCAAATACGATGATGAAACGGACGAGTATGTGGAAGCCGCTGAAGGCGATACGGTGACGGCTGATACATACCTGCGTGTTACCTTAAAACAGGGATATGTGGTCGAGAATTGTTCAGAGGTTGATTGCATAATGAAGATGGACACTTGAAAAAGAAAATCCATAGTGATT
>JAJQCH010000168.1 GCA_021202795.1 Oscillospiraceae bacterium | reverse complement strand
AAATCACTATGGATTTTCTTTTTCAAGTGTCCATCTTCATTATGCAATCAACCGACAGAGAAAACGCAAAAATTTGTGGTAATATCAAATAGTGGATTCCCGGGAGAACATAATTTTGATGTGCTTCAAGCAGCGGTTGCCTGCTGCAATCCCTGCCTTGAGATATACCGAAGCTGCGGGAGACTTCTGAAAAGCAAGCATCCAGAAATCGTAGAGAAGGTTGCGCAGTGGTTAAAAGCTGTAGAGTGCGCCGGCTATGAATTAACTGCGCTGGGGAGTGTTTCGGGCGATACCAGGAAGAGATTGAACATGTCGCTCATGTCCGTTCAAGAATACATAGAATATATCCAAATGGGATAATTTCAAATAAAGCGACAATACGTTCTCCATAACTTCTGCTCAGATAGATGAATAATACAAAAAGAGCCGCCGATAAATCATAAGTGAAAAAAACTGGACCTCACATTTCTGTGAAGTCCAGATTCTTTTGCCCTTAAGGGGGGAAGGGACACGGGATGTTTTTACTCCTCGGTCTTTTGCAGCAGAGCGGGATCCTGGCCGGTGACCAGCTTGGCGCGCTTCTGGACGTTCTCGGTCTGGAGAGTGTCCAGGATGATGGCGGCCAGAAGGACGAGGCCCAGGGCCACATACTGCCAGTATTGGCTCAGGTTCAGGAAGTTCATGCCGGAGTTCAGCACGCCGATAATAAGAACGCCCACGACCATGTTGGACATCTTGCCGCCGCCGCCGCCCATTTTGACGCCGCCCAGCATAGCGCCGGCCATGACGGTAAATTCTGTGCCAACGCCCATGGAGTTGTTCACGGAGCCAATGCGGCCAATGTTCACGATTTGGGCGATGCCGAAGAACACACCGGCCAGGGCGAACACGGCGATACGCATTTTCGCCACGGAAACGCCGGACAGGGCCACCGCCTCCGGGTTGGAACCAAGGGCGTAAACGTTCCGGCCAAAGCGGGTCTTATTGAGGATAAAGGAGCCGATCAGCACCATGGCAATCATTACCAGCACGCCGGTTTTCAGGTTGCCGGAGAAGATTTTGATGTTGTAGCCGCCCAGAATCTTGAAGCCGTTGGACAGGTTGCGGTAGGTCTGGGTCATGCCGCCGGACAACAGATAGGTCGCGCCGTTGAGTATGTACTGCATGGCCAGGGTGATGATGAAGGGGAACACCTTCAGCCAGGCGTAGACCACGCCGTTGATGGCGGAAAGCCCGGTGGCCAGGGCCACACCAACCACAGCCGCTATCAGGAAAGCGGGGAAGCTGGCCATGCCGTTGTTCATCAGGCCCAGGTTAATCAGCGCCATGGAAATGCCGACGGTGGAAACCAGGTAGCCGGTACTCAAGTCCATGCCACCGCCCAGCATGATAAAGGTGATGCCGACGCCGATGATGACAAGATAGGCGTTCTGGCCCAGAATGTTCAGAAGGTTTGCCAGACTCAGGAAGTTGCGCCCTGTGATGATCTGGCACAGGATAAAGAAGATGATCAGAAGCCCAATCAGGACGAAGACCATGGTCATATCCTTCAGCTTATTTTTTACTTTCTGCATTTTTTATGCCCCCACAAATTTAATTCTCGTCGCGGACACTGGTGGATGCCAGGTCAAGGATGCGCTCCTGGGAAAACTCCGATTTTTCCAGCGTTCCCGCCAGGCACCGCTCCCCAAAGACCACGATGCGGTCGGACATTCCCAAAAGCTCCTCCATATCGGATGTCACCATAATGATAGTCTTGCCCTGCTCCACCAGGCCGTTCATCAGCTCGTATATCTCATACTTCGCGCCCACGTCGATGCCGCGGGTGGGTTCGTCGAAGATGATAATCTCCGCATTGGCGGCCAGGGCCTTGCCCACCACCACCTTCTGCTGGTTGCCGCCGGAGAGGGTCAGCACCTTGGTCTTGTCCAGGTTAGGCGCCTTGATACGTATGGACTGGCCGTAGTAGTCCGCGATCTCCTTTTCCTTCTTTCGGTTGATGACGCCGATGCGGTTGGAGATATTGCCCAGCACGTTATAGACCAGGTTCCAGGAGATGGTCTCCCCCAGGAAGCAGCCCTCGCGCTTTCTGTCCTCCGGACACATACCGATGCCGTATTTGTGCATGGCGTCCCTGGGGGACTTGATATTGGCCGGTTCGCCGTTTACGTATATCTCGCCCCACTGCTTTTTCTCCGCGCCGAAGATGACCTTCATGATTTCCGTGCGGCCCGCGCCTACCAGGCCGGAGATACCCAGTATCTCGCCCTTGTGGGCCTGGAAGGAAATGTTCTTCACCCCGTTGCCCGTCAGGTTTTTGACCTCCAGGGCCACATCTCCGATTTCTACATTGCGCTGGGGGAAGGTCTGGGTCATTTCCCGGCCCACCATGTATTTGATAAGCTCCGGGCGGGTGGTCTTGTCTGTTTCTAGGGTGACGATGTATTCCCCGTCCCGCAGAACGGAGACCTTGTCGGAGAGGGTGAATATCTCGTCAAGGCGGTGAGAGATATATATGATCGCCACGCCGTCCGCCTTCAGCTTGCGCACGATGGACATAAGGATATCCACCTCCGCCAGGGACAGAGGCGCGGTCGGTTCATCCAAAATAAGGATGCGGGCGTTTTTGGAGACAGCCTTGGCGATCTCCACAATCTGCATATGGCCGGGGGTCAGATCCCGCACCAGGGTGGCGGGGTTAATGTCCACGCCGAAGTCGTCAAACAGCTTTTGGGCCTTTTCGTTCATGGCCTTCTGGTTCACCAGGCGGCCCATGTTCTCGCCGTAGCAGATATTCTCCGCTGCGGAAAGCACGTCGATCAGGTTGAACTCCTGGTAAATGCACTCAACGCCGTGCTGCCGGGCCATGGCCGGGGTCATGGCGGCGTAGGTCTCCCCGTCCAGGGTAATGGTGCCGCCGTCCGGGGCGTGAGCGCCGGTGATGGTTTTTATCAGGGTGGACTTTCCCGCCCCGTTTTCCCCTACAATGGCGTGTATCTCTCCAGGATAGAAGTCCATGGAGACATGGTTCAGCGCCACTACGCCGGGGAAAACTTTAATGATGTCTTTTAAAGAGAGAACAGGCTCTTTTTCAGTCAAAGGAACGCACCTGCCTTTATTTTATGGGATAGGGATGAATTTTTTGAAAGAGGCGGTGCGAAGCTCGTCGCACCGCCTCGAAAGCCTAGGATTTAAGGGTATACGTGATGACTTTATAAATTAGCCAATATACTCCGTGATCTTGTACTCGATGGCGGGGTTGTCGTTGCCGTTGACCCAGGAATCGGAGTAGCCGTAGATGTTGCTCACGGTGATGGTGTCATAGTAGGTTGCGCCATACTCAAAGTCATAGCCCTCGATGCCGCAGGCGGACAGGAGAATGTCACCCAGATGCTCGCCGGTCAGAGTGGCAGAGTCCTTGGTCACATTGCCGTCAGCGTCGGTCTCGGCGGGATCGCCGTAGGTGGAGTAGCCCTTGATGGCGGTGGAGGAGGGATCCTCCTGCGCACCGGCATACAACTCCAGGAAGGTGGAGTCCTCGCCGTAGCAGGGGATGACGCAGTAGTCGGCCAGGTCAAGGCCGTTCTGGTCGCAGTAGTCGGCGATAGCGTCAGCAGCGCCCATGGCCTCTTCCGGCTCGTAGGCGATGAAGATGTGGCAGTCGGGGTTCGCGCCCAGCACATCCTGCGCGTTATCGTAAGCATCGGAGTAGGCGGAATCGCCATAGGAGGAGGTGGTGGAAACACGGACGAGAATGTCAGAGGAATCCACGGTGCCGGTGATGGCGTTGGAACGGTACACGCCGTCCTGGATGTCGGTGTAAACGTCGCAGGCGACCTCATAGAGACCGTCGGCGTTGGTGGGGATGTCGCCGCCCTCGGCTACGCGGTTCGTGACCCAGTCCTCAGCGGCCTGGACAGCGTACATACCGGTGATTTCATAGGCGGTGTACACGCAGCCGGAGATACCATAGGCAGTCGGCTCAGCACCCAGCATGGCCACGGCGATGCCGGCCTCAAGAGCGTCAAGCACCACGTCCTGAAGCATATCCACGCTCATGGCGGCGATCATCAGGCAGCCGACGTTGCCGGCGGCGATGGCATCCTCAACGAACTGCACCTGCGCGGAGGGATCGCCCTGGGCGTCCTTCTTAACATAGGTAAAGCCCTCGGCTTCCATCATAGCGCCCATAGCGTCGTTGATCATGACAAGGCCCTCAGCGCCGGTGGTGGGAAGAATGGACCAAACCTCATACTGGCCGTTCCACTCGAAATCGACAGTGACCTTGTCGGAGGTCTCCCCGGCGACTTCCTCGACCTCTTCGGCCTCTTCGGCTTCCTCAGCCTCAGCCTCTTCGGCAGCGTCCTCGGCGGTCAGGGAATCCAGCAGAGCCTGGATGTCGTCCAGAGAATCTTGGATGCCGTCCAGCTGGCTGGTGTAGTCGGTGCTGCTGCATGCGGCCAGAGACAGGCACATGACAGCAGCCAGAACAATTGCGATGATCTTTTTCATTGTCCAATTTTCCTTTCTAAACCTATTAAATTATTGCTAGGCTTGTGATAATTATAATAATCTCACTGGGAAATGTCAAGGGAAACGGAGATAAAATGTTAAAAAAGTTTAATGGTAAATTTCAGGCATCCAATTTGTAAAATATTACAAAAACAAGTGTCTATCAGGGGAATACATGGGAAGAAATCATAATTTTGAAAGTTTGAACAGATTAAATTTCATTTTTTCCTTGCCAATTCAAAAAGATGCGAGTATAATAAATCCATCTTGAATTATTCCCGAAAAGAAAATGCAAGAAATCGTTTTTAGGAGGACTAATCAAATGAAAAAGACTCTGTGGAAGACTCTTGCGCTTATGCTGGCCCTGGTCATGATGCTTGGTATGTTCGCCGGCTGCTCCAGCTCCAGCGACGCCGACACGACCGAGGACACCGAGACTGAGGAGGTCGAAGAGACCACCGAAGAGACTGCCGAGGAGGTCGAGGAGACCGAAGAGGCCGCTGAGGCTGAGGAGGAGACTGCTGCTGCGACTGACTTCTCTTCCATCACCGGCAGCCTGACCATGGGTACCGGTGGTGAGTCCGGCACCTATTATGCTTTCGGCGGCGTGCTGTCCAACTACATCGGCCAGAACACCGGCCTGAGCATCAACACCGTGTCCACCGGCGGCACCACCGCGAACATCGAGGGCATCAGCGAGTTCCTGTATGACCTGGCGCTCGTTCAGTCCGACGTTATGACCTATGCCTATGAAGGCACCAACTCCTTCGAGGAGACCGGCGCCAACACCGACTTCCTTGTTTTGGGCGCCCTGTATGCCGAGACCGTGCAGATCGTGACCCTTGACCCGGAAATCACCTCCGTGTCCGACCTGGCCGGCAAGAGCGTCTGCGTGGGCGACGTTGGCTCCGGTACCTACTACAACACCGTTGACATCCTGGCCGCTTATGGCATGACCCTGGACGACATCACCCCCATCTATCAGTCCTTCGGTGATTCCACCGAGAGCCTGAAGGACGGCAAGATCGACGCCGCCTTCATCTGCGCCGGCGCTCCCACCACCGCCGTCACCGACCTGGCCACCAGCCAGACCGTGTATCTGGTATCTATCGACGACGAGCATATGGAGACCCTGCT
Source organism: Oscillospiraceae bacterium (assembly GCA_021202795.1). GTDB lineage: Bacteria > Bacillota > Clostridia > Oscillospirales > Oscillospiraceae > CAJOIG01. The sequence continues at coordinate 3,891 of JAJQCH010000168.1, read as the reverse complement.
GGAGAGCTGCCCCTACTATGCCTCTCTGACCATCCCCGCCGGCACCTACGCCGGATTTGACGAGGACTGCGTCACCATCACCGTGAAGGCCACCCTGGTCTGCCGCGCTGACCTGGACGAGGATACGGCTTACGCCATCGTCGCCACCATCTTCGACAACGCCGAGGCCATCACCGAGCTGCACGCCAAGGGCGCTGAGCTTGACCTGACCTTCGCCACCGAGGGCATCGCGGTTCCCTTCGCCAGCGGCGCTGCCAAGTACTTCGCTGAGCATGGCATCGAAGTGGAGACTGTCGATTAATTCATAGCATGACAACTCAGGACGGGGCGCTGCACAGCAGCGCTCCATCCCCCATTTATATAAGTGTTTTCCATTTGTGAGGGGAATCCTTTATATATAATCATTTTTCCCGCAGGCAGCGGTTTTGCGATATTCTGTTATCAGGAGGTGCTGTATGGCGCTGTTCAAAAAGAAAGGGCAGGAGGAGCCTGCGGCCACTGCGGCGGAGGCTGCCGCCGCGAAAACAGCGGAGGAGCCGGTCTTCGATGCTGACGCCGTGGACGCGGTCATGAAAAAATATGACCGGGAGTCCAATACCCGCATTTGGGAGGGCTGGCAGAAATGGGTGGTATACGGCCTGATGGCCGCGTTCTCCCTGTTTTCCATCTATGTGACGCTGTTTGCCACCTGGCTGGATCTGGTGCGGTACCCCTCCTTTGTGGCCTGCATCATGCTCATTGGCTATCTGAACTTCCCGGCCAAAAAGGGCGTGCAGAAGGTCAATCATATTCCCTGGTTCGACTGGATCATTATGATTCTGGGAACCTGCGCATTTTTGTATATTGTTGTAAACGCTAAGGATTTGACCGTCCGGGCTGTGGGCTATAAATACCTCTATTGGTATGAGATAGCGCTTGGCATCATTGCCATCCTGGCCCTGTTCGAGCTGTGCCGCCGGAGCGTGGGTATTCCCATCATGGTCGTGGCCGGATGCTTTATCCTTTATGCCATTTATTATTTCTGGATTGGCAAGGGCCTGAGCTTCGGAAACGCCGTCAGCCAGCTCACTTATCGTTTGACCTATACCACCACCGGCGTTATGACCACGCCTATTCAGGTCTGCGCCAAGTTTATTGTGGTGTTTCTCATATTCGGCGCGTTTTTGGAGCGCACGGGCATCTCTGATTTCTTTATCAGTCTTGCCAACTGCCTGGCCGGTTCCTCCAGCGGCGGCCCGGCGAAGGTGGCGGTTATCTCCTCCGCCCTGTGCGGCATGGTGTCCGGCTCCTCCGTGGGCAACACCGTTACCACCGGCTCCGTCACCATCCCCATGATGAAAAAGACCGGCTATAAGCCGGAGTTTGCCGGGGCGGTGGAGGCGGCGGCCTCTACCGGCGGACAGATCATGCCGCCCATCATGGGTGCGGCTGCCTTCCTGATGGCGGAGTATGTGGGTGTGTCCTATTCCAGCATCATTGTCCGGGCCATTCTGCCCGCGGTGCTGTACTTCCTGGGTATCTTCATCTGCGTCCATCTGGAGGCGAAGCGCCTGGGCCTGAAGGGTATTCCCAGGGAGCAGCTTCCGAAGTTCCGCGTACTGGCAAAGAAGCTGTATCTGCTGCTGCCGCTGGTCATACTGATTTATCTTGTTTGCAGCGGCAACCGCACCATGGCCTATGCCGCCACCATCTCCATCATGGCCTGCATCGTGGTGAGCCTCTTTAATAAGGACGCACGCATGACCCCTGCCGTGCTGTTTGACGCGCTGGCGAAGGGCGGTCAGTCCTGCATCTCCGTGGCGGCGGCCTGCGCCATCGCCGGCGTGATTGCCGGGTGCATCACCATGACGGGCCTGGCTTCTCAGATTATTACCGCCGTTATCACCATTGCAAACGGCCATCTGATTGTCGCTCTGCTGCTTACCATGATCTGCTGCATCATTCTGGGCATGGGCGTTCCCACTACCGCCAACTACTGCATCATGGCCTCCACCTGCGCGCCGATTTTGATTCAGATGGGCGTTCCCACCCTGGCGGCCCACTTCTTCGTGTTCTACTTCGGCATCGTGGCGGATATTACCCCGCCGGTGGCGTTGGCGGCCTACGCAGGCTCGGCCATTGCGGGGTCGAAGCCAATGAGGACGGCGGTAAACGCCACAAAGCTGGCGATTGCGGCCTTTGTGGTGCCGTACATCTTCGCGTTTAACCCGGCCATGCTGCTGATTGACACAAATGCTTTGGAGGTTATCCAGCTCATCATCTCCTCCATTGTGGGCATGGTGTCCCTGGGCGTGTCCCTGGAAGGGTATCTCCGGGGGCCTGTTCCCTGGCCGCTGCGCATCGTCGCTGCCGCCGGCGGATTGTTCCTGATTTATCCCGGCACCCTCAGCGACGTGGTGGGCCTGGTGGTCATCGTGGCCATCTTCGCCTTCCAGTTCCTGCGCAATAAAAAGCAGGAGACCCCTGCCGCCGCATAACATAACATCGTTTCATACAAGCGCAGCTTCTACGGCTGCGCTTGTGTGTTGTATAGGGAGAAAAATATGTCATTAGTCAGCAAGAAACGGATTCAGGAGGTCGCCGCCTACATCGAGGCCCATTACAGGCCGGTGGGGGAAATGCCGCCCTGCGCCGCTATGGTTCGAGAGACGTCCCAGCCTACGGCGGATTTGTCCTGGCCTGGACTGAAAAAGGCCGTGGAGCAGGTCGATGAGAGCTTTGCGGAAATGCTTTTGCGGAAGATAGACGAAAAGGGCATGACGGACGCGGAGTGTTATAAAAAGGCAAACATTGACCGCAAGCTGTTCTCTAAAATCCGCTCGAATCCTCATTACCGTCCCAGCAAGCCCACGGCCATCGCCTTTGCCATTGCCCTGGAGCTGGATCTGGACGAGGCGAGGGATTTGCTGAGGAAGGCGGGCTTTGCCCTTTCCCATAGCAGCAAGTTCGATATTATCATTGAATATTTTATCAAAAACGGAAACTATAATATTTTTGAGATTAACGAAGTGCTGCTGTATTTTGACCAGAGCCTTTTAGGGTGAGGGGAATTTGTCGCCTCCCAGGCGACCAAACGGGGCGGAAAACCTTCTATACTGTGACTGTGAACAAAACACAGACATTTGACAGGAGGTTTTTCTATGAGCAATCATATTACCGAGCTGGTTTTCATCCTTGACCGCAGTGGCTCCATGCAGGGGCTGGAGGCCGATACCATCGGCGGCTTCAACGGCTTGCTGGAAAAGCAGCGGGCGCAGGAGGGCGAGTGCTTTGTCTCTACGGTTCTGTTCAATCACGCAAGCCAGGTTCTATACGACAGGGTGCGGCTGGAGGATGTGCAGCCTATGACCGAGCGGGATTACTGCGTGGGAGGCACAACGGCTCTGCTGGACGCTGTGGGCGATGCCGTCCGGCATATGAAAACCATCCACAAATACGCCCGCCCGGAGGACGTGCCGGATAACACTCTGTTTGTTATCACCACAGACGGCATGGAAAACGCCAGCCGCCGCTATACCGGCGACCAGGTCAAGGAGCTGATTCAGCGGCAAAAAACGGAGAGCGGCTGGGAGTTTCTGTTTCTTGGGGCCAACATCGACGCGGTTCAGACTGCCGCCCGCTGCGGCATTGACCCCGCCCGCGCCGTCAATTACCGGGCCGACAGCCAGGGAACCCAGCTTCTCTATGATACCCTGTCGGAGGCCGTGACCCAGGTGCGCGCCTCCGCGCCCCTCGCCAAAGACTGGGGCGATACGCTGGAGCTGGACTGCCGCCGCCGTGGCCGGAAAAAATGAACAAACTTGAAATTTGACAGCCGCTCGGTTGCCAAAGTTTTTCTTCGCAAATTGCAAGTGCAAGTTGGACACTCGGTAGAATGAATTTATGAACCTT
>JAJQCH010000006.1 GCA_021202795.1 Oscillospiraceae bacterium | reverse complement strand
AAGGTTCATAAATTCATTCTACCGAGTGTCCAACTTGCACTTGCAATTTGCGGTGATTATAAATTTGTAATCAACTTGTAATAATTTTTAACACTTTTAATACTAAGGAAACGAAATTTAGCCTTTTTTGAAAGTTCCTCCGTCCGCCGCAGGATATTTTTTATCCCTGGGGGTTGACATATACGCCGAAAAGTGGTAAATTAGCACTCAAAGAAACAGAGTGCTAAAACTTCGTCCTGTCTGTGGGCGAGACAGCACCCGGAAAGGGGCTTTATTTAATTATGGCAAAAAAACAATTCAAGGCTGAATCCAAGCGTCTGCTGGATCTGATGATTAACTCCATCTACACCCACAAGGAGATCTTCCTGCGGGAAATCATCTCCAACGCCTCCGACGCCATCGACAAGCTGTGCTACCGCTCCCTGACGGACGAGTCCGTGGGCCTGAGCCGGGAGGACTTTCTCATCCGTATCGACGTGGATAAGGAGGGCCGGACGCTGACTGTCTCCGACAACGGCATTGGCATGACGAAGGACGAGCTGGAAAACAACCTGGGCGTCATCGCCTCCAGCGGCACCCGCCAGTTCCGGGATACTCTTGCAGAGAGCGAGGAGGCTGCGGATATGGACGTGATCGGCCAGTTCGGCGTGGGCTTCTATTCCGCGTTCATGGTGGCCGACAAGGTAACGGTCGTCACCAAAGCCTTCGGCGAGGAGCAGGCCTATCGCTGGGAATCCTCCGGCGCGGACGGCTACACCATCACAGAGTGCGACAAGGATGCCGTTGGCACGGACGTTATCATGCACATCAAGGAGGATACCGACCAGGAGGAATACGGCAGCTATCTCGAAAGCTGGGAGCTGAAGGAGCTGGTGAAGAAGTATTCCGACTATGTCCGCTGGCCCATTCACATGATGGTGGAGCGCCGGGAATGGGATGAAAAAGGCGGCGAGGATGGTAAGGGCGAGTATAAGACCATCGTGGAGGATCAGGTGGTGAACACCATGGTTCCCATCTGGCAGCGTCCCAAGAGCGAGGTGTCCGACGACGACTGCAAGGCGTATTATAAAGAGCATTTCCACGACGCCGCCGACCCGGTTGCCGTCATCCGGGTCAACGCGGAGGGTCTCACCAGCTACAAGGCCATGCTGTTCATCCCCGCCCAGGCCCCCTATGACTATTATACGCGGGACTATCAGCCGGGATTACAGCTATATTCCTCCGGCGTGATGATTATGGACAAGTGCGCCGACCTGGTGCCGGAGCATTTCCGCTTCGTCCGTGGCGTGGTGGACTCCCCCGACCTGAGCCTGAACATTTCCCGCGAGCTTTTGCAGCACGACCGGCAGCTTAAGATCATCGCCGGGAACCTGGAAAAGAAAATTCTGGCTGAGCTGAAGCGCCTGATGGATGAAGACAGGGAGCATTACCTGACCTTCTATAAAGCCTTCGCCCCCCAACTGAAATACGGCGTTGTTGGCGATTACGGGATGCACAAGGAGCAGCTTCAGAATTTGCTGATGTTCTACAGCGCCAATCAGGACAAGCTGGTAAGTCTGAAGGAATATGTGGACGCCATGCCGGAGGGCCAGACGAAGATTTATTACGCCTGCGCGGAGACAACCAAGCGGGCCGCCGCCCTGCCCCAGGCGGAGACGGTCAAGGCCGCAGGCTATGATATGCTGTGCCTGACGGACAACGTGGACGAGTTCGTCATGCAGATGCTGGGAGCCTACAGCGAGAAGAGCTTCTGCAACGTCACCTCCGACGACCTGGGCCTGGAATCCGAGGAGGAGAAGAAGGAGACCGAGGAAAAGAGCGAACAGTACAAGGAGCTTCTGGACTTCGTCAAGGAGAGCCTGGGCGGAACGGTGGAGACCGTCCGTCTCAGCCACAAGCTGAAAACACAGCCCGTGTTCCTGACCACCGAGGGCGAGGTAACGCTGGAGATGGAAAAATACTTCCAGAACCTCCCCGGCGTCCCGGAGGGCGAGAACGTGAAGGCCCACCGGGTTCTGGAGCTGAACGCCAACCACGCCGCCTTCGCCGCTCTGGAAAAGGCCTGGCAGGAGGACAAGACCAAAGCCGCCCACCTGTCCATGGTTCTGCTGGCCCAGGCCCAGCTAATCGCCGGTATTCCCCTGGACGACCCGGCAGCTTATACTGAGCTTGTGTGCGAGTTGTTTTAAGAAAAAACAACAATACGCACTGCGGCGGGTCTTTTTCCGCCAGCCCGCGCTGATCCTCCTCGACGTACCTATGTACGCCTTCGTCGAATCATCACGACCTGACGAAAAAATCCCTCGCCCTGCATAATCGAGAAGCGCAATAAATAGATCTTCTCATTTTATAATTTCGGAACGCACCGGCACATTCCATTCTGGGAACGCGCCGGTGTTTTTTGTCCATGCAGCATTATTCCGTCCTGGTTTCCCGAATCGCTTTCGCGTTGACAAAGACATTCCGCTCATGTAAAATGTCGTATAGACGCGAACGAGGGGGCATACTTTATTTTATGAAGAAAGAAAAATGGTTCCTGCTGGGCGGCGGCATCGTCATCGGCCTTATCGCGGTAACGCTCACGCTGTTCGGAAATCCGGCCAACATGGGCTTTTGCATTGCCTGCTTTATCCGGGACTCCGTGGGGGCCTTGGGACTTCATTCCTCCGCCAATGTGCAGTATCTCCGGCCTGAAATCATCGGCCTGGTGCTGGGCAGCCTTATCATGGCCCTGTGCTATAAGGAATTTCGCCCCAGAGGCGGCTCCAGCCCCTTTATCCGACTGGTCATCGGCTTTTTCACTGTGGTGGGCGCGCTGGTGTTTTTGGGCTGTCCCTTCCGCATGATCATCCGCCTGGCCGCCGGGGATTTGAACGCCCTGGTGGGGCTGTTTGGCTTTGTGGCCGGTATCGGCGTGGGCGTTCTCTTTTTGAACCGGGGCTTCTCTCTCGGCCCCTCCCAGCGGCAGAATACGCTGGAGGGCGCGGCCTTCCCCGGCATCCAGGTCGCGCTGCTGGTGATTCTGGTGGCCTTTCCGAGCCTGCTGGTCTTTTCAGAGGAAGGACCCGGCTCCATGCACGCCCCCATTCTCCTCAGCCTGCTGGCCGGTCTCATTGTGGGAGCCATCGCTCAGCGCACCCGTCTGTGTATGGCCGGGGGGATTCGGGACATGATGCTCTTTGGGGACAATACCCTTCTGCTGGGCTATATCGGCGTATTTCTCGGTGCGCTGCTGTTAAACGTCATCACGGGCAAATTCAGCCTGGGCTTTGCCGACCAGCCCATCGCCCACACCGACCATCTCTGGAATTTTCTCGGCATGATGCTGACCGGCCTGGGGGCCGTTCTGGCGGGCGGCTGTCCCCTGCGGCAGCTTATCCTGTCCGGGGAGGGCAGTTCCGACGCGGCCATGACCGTTATCGGCTTCGCCCTGGGAGCCGCCTTCGCCCATAACTTTGGGCTGGCCTCCTCCACCTCCGGCTCCACGCTGAATGGGCGTATTGCCGTTATCATTGGACTTATCGTTTTGCTTGCTATCGCCTGGTGCTACACCCGTCAGGCCAGGAAAAAGGAGGACGCAGCATGAGAATAGACGCTACAGGCCGCTCCTGCCCGGAGCCGGTGCTGATGCTCCGGCAGGCGCTGAAAGACAAGCCGGAGGCCATAGAGATCGCCGTGGACAACGCTGCGGCCAGGGGCAACTGCACCCGCTTCGCCGCTCATGCGGGCTATCAGGTGACGGTGCAGGAGGAAGGGCCTGTCTGGGTTCTTCAGCTTTCCAAATGAGCCACCGACTGACAGAATTTTCAAGCTGCTCCGGCTGCGGGGCCAAGATAGGCCCCGGCGTGCTGTCCCAGGTGGTGCGGGCGCTGCCGAACTTCCAGTCGGATAATCTGCTTATAGGCTTCGACACCTCGGACGACGCCTGCGCCTATGATTTGGGCGACGGGCGGGTACTGATACAGACCGTGGACTTCTTCCCTCCCATGTTCGACGACCCATTCCTGTTCGGCCAGGTGGCGGCGGCCAACGCCCTTTCGGACGTTTGGGCCATGGGGGGCGAGCCTGTGCTGGCTCTGAATCTTCTGTGTTTTCCCACCTGCCTGGAGCTGGAGCAGGTGCGGGATATATTGGCCGGGGGCCACGCCAAGGCCGCAGAGGCGGGCGTCACCGTGGCCGGGGGCCATTCCATCGAGGACACCGGCCCTAAATACGGCCTGTGCGTCACCGGCTTCGGGCAGAAGGATAAGCTCTGGACTAACGCTGGCGCAAGACCGGGGGACGCTCTTGTGCTGACGAAGCCTCTCGGCACCGGCATACTGGTGACGGCCCACGGGGCCGGGCTTCTGGAGTCTGCGGACTTCACCCGACTGACGGCCATCATGACCGCCCTGAACGGCCCGGCCAAGCAGAAGGCGGAGAAATACCACATCCACGCCTGCACGGACATCACCGGTTTCGGCCTGATGGGCCATTGCCGGGAGCTGGCGGAGGCCAGCGGCGTCACGGTGCATATTCTCTCCCAGGCCGTACCCTATCAGCCCGCCGCGCCGGAGCTGGCCCGGATGGGCCTTATCCCCGCCGGGGCCTATCGGAACCGGGAGTTTTTGGAGGGCAAGGCCCGCACCGACCCGGCGCTGCCCCTCTGGCTGGAGGATATACTATACGACCCTCAGACCTCCGGCGGGCTGCTGTTCGCCCTGCCCAGGGATGAGGCGAAGACGCTGCCCTGGCCCATAATCGGCTACGCGGCGGAGCGGTGTGCCTTCCCCGTGATTGTAGAGGCATAGGATGGTATATGTCACCTTTGTGTCCCACTATGGGGCCGTTCGTTTCCGGCAGAAGATGGCGCAGCGGGGCGTTTCCGTAACGCTGATGCCTGTTCCACGCTTTCTCTCCTCCTCCTGCGGCACCTGCGCCCGGCTGGAGGGAGACGCCCCGCCGGAGAATATGCCCCAGGACGATGTGGAGGGGGTGTACGTTCGATGATATTTCTGGATAACGCCGCCGGCGCGTGGCCCAAGGCCCCCGGCGTGGGCGAGGCCATGGCCGTCTGTCTTGCACAGGCCGCCCCCAACATTTCCCGCGGCGGCTACGCGCTGGCCTACGACACGGCGGAGGCCGTCACGGATATTCGCTGCCGGGCGGCGGATTTTTTCGGCGTGACCGACCCCCGGCGGGTGATTTTCACCCCCGGCTGCACCTGGGGGCTGAATATGGCCCTGTCCGGCCTTGTAAAGCCCGGAGACCGCGTGCGGCTCATCGGCCCGCCCCACAACGCTGTGACCCGGCCCCTCCGTCGCCTTGGCGTTTCAGAGGGCGAGGACGGGGCCGTTGTTGTTACCCACGGCTCCAACGTCTCCGGCGCGGTATATGCAATTCCCAGGAGCGACGCCTTCACCATCGTGGACGCGGCCCAGACCGCCGGAATCCTGCCCATAAACTTCGACGACTCCGGCGCGGACGTCATGGCCGTTCCCGGCCACAAGGGGCTGATGGGGCCTCAGGGCATTGGGCTGCTGCTCCTGTCCCCCCGCATGGCGGAGGCGCTGAATCCGGTGGTTCTGGGCGGCACGGGAAGCTATTCCGACAGCGGGGATATGCCCCCCGTCCTGCCGGACAGATTCGAGCCGGGAACGCTGAACCTGCCGGGCATCATGGGTCTGGGGGCGGCGCTGGATTATATCCGGCCCCGCTTTGAAGACATCCAGGCCCGCGCAAAGGCGCAGACGGCGGCTATGAAAGCACTGTTTTCCAACATTCCCGGTATAGCCGTCGTGGGGGAACCGGCACTGCCCATTTTGTCCCTGGATTTTAAGAATATAGACAACGCTCTGGCCGCGCAGCGGCTGGAGGAGGAATACGGCATCCAGACCCGCTGCGGTCTGCAATGCGCCCCGGCGGCGCATAAGGCGCTGGGTACCTTCCCGCAGGGGACGGTGCGCCTCTCGGCGGGATATACCACCACAGACGAGGAGCTGGAGCAGGCGGCGCGGGCCGTCAGGGAGATTGCGCTATGAACTGGGTCATTGTGCGGGGTGCGGGAGATATCGCCACCGGGACGATTTTGCGGCTGAAGCGCTGCGGCTTTTCCGTGGCGGCGCTGGAAAGTCCCCGGCCCACGACTATCCGGCGGAACGTGGCGCTCTCCCATGCCGTCTATGCCGGGGGCGAGGCCGCCGTGGAGGACGTGACCGCAAGGCTTGTATCCTCCCTGCCGGAGCGGGAGACGGATTTTGTCCCCCTTCTCATCGACCCGGCCTGTGAGATTTTAAAATCCGTGCGTCCGGCGGCCCTGGTGGATGGGATTCTCGCGAAGAAAAATCTGGGTACGACCATGGACATGGCGCCGGCCACCGTGGGTCTCGGCCCCGGCTTTACCGCCGGGCGGGACGTTCACGCCGTGGTGGAGACCAAGCGAGGCCACACCCTGGGCCGGGTCATCTGGGAGGGAACCGCCATTCCCAACACCGGCATCCCCGGCATAGTAGGCGGCGTTGGAAAAGAACGGGTGATTCACGCCCCGGCAGGGGGAACTCTTCATATTCTGCGGGATATTGGCTCCAGGGTAGAAAAAGACGAGCCAATCGCCGTCATAGACAGTGTTCCCGTATGCGCCGCCATCTCTGGCCTGGTGCGGGGGATGCTGCCGGAGGGCTTTCCCGTAACCGCCGGGCTGAAAATGGCGGACGTGGATCCCCGGCTGGACACAGATTGGCACACAGTCTCCGACAAGGCACTGGCAGTAGCCGGCGGCGTGGTGGAGGCACTGATGAAAATGGGGGTACGGCCATGAGCAGTATCATATGGGCAAGCCCGGAGGCGACGCCAAGCCTGTACCGGGTGCTATTCGGCACAAAGACGCCGCACGTTATCGCTCTGGTGGGCGCAGGCGGCAAGACCTCAGCCATCAACACCCTGGCCTGGGAGATACGCAGCGCGGGGTATCGGGTGGTCGTTACCACCACCACGAAAATGTACCCCCCGACAGACGGAAGCCTGCTGGCCCGGACAGTGGATCAGACCCGCAGTCTTTTGCAGAAGCGGGGCATCGTATGGGCCGGTGCGCTCAGCGGGCCGCAGAAGCTGGAAGAAATCCCCGGCTCCATGCCTGCCCTGGTGGATATGGCGGATTTCGTTCTGGTGGAGGCCGACGGCGCACGCAAGCACCCGCTGAAAATGATCGACCCGGCCTTTGAGCCGGCGATTCCGGCAGAGGCGCAGGCGGTGGTGGCCGTAGCGGGACTGGACGGCATTGGCCGCGCGGTCTCCGACGCCGTACACCGTCCAGAGCTTGCCTGCCAGGCGCTGAACGTGGCAGACACACACGCCGTCACGCCGGAGGATGTGGCAAGGCTTCTGGAACTGTGCTACAAACCGAAATTCGTCCTGCTGAACAAGGCGGAAAACCAGGCCCGCCGCGCCGCCGCCTATGAGATCGCAGCCGCCCTTCCCAAAGCCCGCTGTTTAGGTCTGTGCCTGAAAGACTGGGGCCACGCGGAATACAGATAACGGATATTACCGCACATCGCGGCAAATCACAAAACTGAAAGGGGATATATTCTGTGGGCGCATATCCTGGCGCTGTTTGGAATATTTTACGCACAAATATCTTTTGGCTTTCCGGCTCCTTTTATCAGAGCTATCTCATACCTCTGGCACTGGCAGCGCTGGTACTGGGATATGACGGGATGAACCGACAGGCGTTTCTGCGGCTGGTTGGGAAAGCGGTCGGCATATGCCTTTTGGGTGCAATAGCCTATTGCTTCGCAATGCCGCCGTTCTCCGGCTTTACCGCCATGGGCGTTGTCACTCACCTGCTGCTGACAGGGTTCATTATCCTGTTTGCAGCGTTTTTATGCCCGCAGCCTGCCCATATTCGCGTGGTCATGGCTTCCGCCGTGCTGGCGGAAATAAACTGGGCGCAGTCCATCAGTTCTCTGATATTCATGCCGCTGATGTCCCTCACCTGGGTGAACGTCTGCCAGTTTCTGCTGCTGGTAGCGGCGCTGGCAATTATCGCCCGTTTCCGACCGGATGGATCGGCGCGAATGCCTGCGGCCTATTGGCTGTCCATGCTCCTCATTGCCGTCATCTCCGTGGCCTGCCTTTTCACCGTGCGGATACTGGGAGGTCACAACAATCTCTCGCTGGGGCAGGACATCGTTCTGACCATCATTCTTCCCGCCTTCTTCGTGGTCAATCTTATGATATACTATCTCTATCATGTACTGGTCAGGGAACACCGCAAGGCTTCGGAAATGGCCGCCATGCAGGCCAGACTGGAGCAGGATCAGGAATCCTATCAGCGAACGGAGGCCCTGTATCGGGAATACCAGAGCCTGCGGCACGAGCTGAAAAATCACTTCTCCGTTATGGACGCCTTTCTGCGGGATGGGCAATACGACCAGCTTCAGCAATATTTTGCGGATTTCGCCGGGCGTAGTCTGCCGCTGCTGGAGGAGTTTCACTGTCCCAACGGGGTCATCACCTCTGTTATCACCCGTCAGGCCGCCGCAGCGAAGGCTGTCGGCGTTGGACTGGACGTAATCGCCGCCGTGCCGGAGCAGGTAGGCATTGCGGACGAGGATCTGTGTTCCCTGCTGTCCAATATGCTGGATAACAGCGTGGAGGGCTGTATTCGGGCCGGGGGCGGACAGGTGCGAGCGACCCTGCACACAGAAAAGGGGTGCCTTTTCATCACCGTAAAAAATCCTGTGGCCGAGGACGTGACGGCGGACAATTTGTCCACCACCAAGAAAAACCCCGCCGCCCACGGCTTTGGTATCCCCATTATCCGCCGCATCGCAGAAAAATACGACGGTTTTGTTACCTTCCGTGTGGATGAAGGCTATTTTACCACAGACGCCATGCTCTATATGGAGGAAGACTCATGAGCCGCTTAAAAATCGCCCTGTGCGACGATGACCCGTCGTTCCGCGCCGTCATGGAAACAGAGGTTTCCCAAATATGCCGCGACCTTCAGACAGACGCAGAGATCATGCCTACCGGCTCCGCCGGAGAGCTGCTGACCACCCTGGGACATATAAGCGTTCAGCTCATCTTCCTGGACATCGATATGCCGGATATGGACGGCGTTCTTCTGGGCAGACTTCTGCGGCAGCAAGGCTGCACGGCTGACATCATATACATATCCAACATGGAAGAGCGGGTTTATGAGGTCTTTCAGGCCCATCCCTGGAGCTTTATCCGCAAGGCCCGCTTTGCGCAGGAGCTGCCTGGCGTCATGGACGCCTATGTTCAAAGCCTGCGGCAGCGAACCGGGCGTGTGGTGCTGCAAAACACCCAGGGCGTCCACCGCTCCTTCGGCCCGGAGGATATTTTGTATGTAGAGGCCGCTGGCAAGACGCAGAAGCTGTTCCTCACAGACGAGGCGGATCCGTTTATGGTTCGCACCTCTCTCCACGATTTGGAGCAGCAGCTTATCCCCATGGGATTTATCCGCATCCACAAGGGATTTGCCGTGAATTATCGCTACATTCAAAAGATCACCTCCCGCAGCGTCCTGCTGGACACGGGGCAGTCCCTTCCCATAGGTCGAGACCGTCTGCCCTCCGCCAGAGAGACATACCTGGCCCTGATGAAATGGCATGGTCTGGAACAGGAGGTGTGACACCTTTCTCGGCATACCCTCTGTAATCGGCGGAACAGGAGCCGGCAGCCTTGCACATTTCACCGTTTTAACGTCTTAATATCTAAAAAATAATCGAAATATCCAAATAATTTCCACTTTTTCGTTGACTTTTTGTTTACAACAAGGTATTATAATAATATTGCAAATTGCAAGTGCAAGTTGGACACTCGGTAGAATGAATTTATGAACCTTGG
>JAJQCH010000118.1:6003-9865 GCA_021202795.1 Oscillospiraceae bacterium | reverse complement strand
GTCCAATAAAACGGACTTAAAGACTTAACGACCCAATTACTGACTAACACCAAAACAATACGGCCACCACCTCCGGCGGCGGCGTGTACGTGGCCCAGACCGCCAGCTTCACGATGAACGGCGGCAGCATCACCGGCAACTCCACCAAAACCGGCGGCGGTGTGTATAACTACGGCATCTTCACCATGAATGCGGGAACAATTTCTGGCAACACGGCTACCAGCACCAGCGCTGGTGGTGGCGGTGTGTATACGAATAACGGCACCTTCACCGTCAGTGGCAGCGCGGTTTACGGCAATTTTAACATGACCGGTGGCACCATCAGCGAAAACAATGCTGTTCTGGGCGCGGGCGTCTATGTGAATGCGAAATACGGCGCTTTCACCATGTCCGGCGGCAGTATCACTGAAAACATTGCCAGCTCCAACGGCGGCGGCGTGTATGTGAAAGGGAATTTCACCCTCAGCGGCGGCAGCATCAGCAGCAATAAAGCCACCACCTCCGGCGGCGGTGTATACGTGTATGGATCTGGCACGACTGTGTACACGTTCACCATGACGACGGGCAGCGTCACCGGCAATACGGCCAGCAGCGGCGGCGGCGTATATATGGGTTCCCTGGCGGCGGCCTCCATCAGTCTTTCCGGGGCGATGATCGTCACCGGCAACACGGCGAACGAGACAATGAGCAACCTCTATCTTGTGGAAAACAGGACGATTACCCTGACCGGCCCATTGACCGATGGGGCCAGCGTCGGCGTGCGTACCTATAAAACGCCCACCGAGGGAAATGACATCCAATTCACGGCAGCGGAGAGCAGCACAGAGTATTATGCGGCGTCCGCCCAGTATTTCAGCGCCGACGCAGAAGGATATTATACCGTTGCCGACGCGGATTTGGGCGCCATGGTGCTGACGGTGACGGACCCCACGGTGTACGTTGCCACTGTCACCAGCGGCGAGACGGTGACGAAGTATGCGACCCTGCAAGCGGCCATCAATGCGGCCACGGCGGCGGGGGATACCGTTACCCTGCTGATGGACGTTACCGAGGACGTGACCGTGGCCGCCGGGCAGAGCATCACCCTTGACCTGGCGGGCTATACCATCACAGGCACGGGAACCGGCGTGGTTGTCACGGTGAGCGGGAGTATGACCCTGACCGACACCAGCGCGGCGCAGACCGGCACCATCACTGGCGGCAAGCCCACCGCAACCGGCGGCGGCGTATATGTAAACGGCGGCGCGTTCACCATGGAGGCCGGAACTATCTCCGGCATTACCACCACCAGCAGGACATCTGCCACCTATGGCAGTGGCGTGTATGTCGGCGGCAGCGGTACGTTTGCCATGAAGGGCGGCACGATTTCCAGCAATGCGGCCAAGATTGGCGGCGGCGTGTATATTGCCAGCGGTACGTTTACCATGACGAACGGCACCATCACCGGCAACAAATCCATTAACGGCCTGTGCGGCGGCGTGTATGTGGCAGGCACAAGCACGTTTACCATGGACGGCGGCAGCATTACGGGCAATACCGCCTATAATTCCGGCGGTGGCGTGTATGTTGACACCAGCAGCACCTTTACAATGAACGGCGGTGAGATTTCCGGCAACAAGGCCAGCTCCTCGGTTGGCGGTGGTGTGGATGTTTACGGCACGTTCATTATGAACGGCGGCAGCATTAAAAGCAACAGCGGCAAGTCTGGCGGCGGCGTGTATATAAAAGGTACATTCACCCTGAACAGCGGCAAAATTGCCGACAACACCGGGTATACCGGCGGCGGTGTGTATGTGTACAGCGGCGCGTTCCACATGAATGGCGGTGAGATTTCCGGCAACACTGTCACCGGCACGAACCTTGGCGCTGGCGGCGGCGTGTATGTAGGCGGCGGCACATTCAACATGGCGGCGGGCAGCATTACAGGCAATACCGCGAATTCCAAGTATGGCGGCGTATATGTGAGCGCCGGCAGCACCATGAGCCTTTCCGGCACGGTGGTTATTACCGGCAACACCGTGGGTGATACAGTGAGCAACCTGTGTCTCCCCAGCGGCAAGACCGTCACCCTGACCGCCGCGCTGACCGACGGGGCCAGCATCGGCGTCACCACAGGCGTTGCGCCTGAGAGTACCGAAAACGGCATCGTTCTGATTACCTCGGAGGACGGCACTGCCTATTATGAGACGTCCGTCCAGTATTTCACCTCTGACAACACCGCCTATGGCGTGGTGGCGAACAGCGACAACAGCGCGGTTGTGCTGGGCGTGAAATACACCATCCACTTCAACGCCAACGGCGGCGAGGCCATTGAGGATATGGCGGTCGTGTCCGGCGGGACGTATAAATTCCCCACCTCCGTCCTTTCCGGCTACAGCCAGGCGGGCTGGTACATTCTCGGCAGCGACAATACGCTGAGCGACGAGGTCTATGTCAAGAGCGGAAAGAGCCTGACCGTCTATGGCACGGAGGACGTCACCCTGTTTATGGTGCGCGCTGTTCTCGCCCCTACGGTGAAGGTGAAACTGACCACCGAATCGGATGTGATAAGCGATGGATACACCTACTATTACCCGCCAAACTCCACCCGCTTCCTGACAGCTACCGTCACAGAGTATGATGGCTTCACCTACACCTATTCCTGGGCCAAGGACGGAGAAACCATCGAGGGCGCGACGGACAGCGTCCTGACCCTGGAAGGAAATGTTAGTGACACGGGCACCTATACTGTGACCGTCACGGCGGCCTCTGTCAATGATGCGGTGGTGACAACAAACGATACCGCAGATACAACGACCTCCGACACGAAGGTGACGATTCGGCAGGCCACCAACGCCCTTTATTATGACGCCAACGGCGGCGAGGGCGGCCCGTCCAACAACTTCTCAAACGGCGTTAACCTGACGGTGCAGTCCACCGAACCTGTCCGCGACGGCTACACCTTCGCGGGCTGGAACACAGAGGCTGACGGCTCCGGCGAAAGCTATTGGGGCGACGATGTATACAGCTTCGAGGAAACCAACAACAACGGAAACGGCGGCATGAAGGCGACCCTTTACGCCCAGTGGAGGGTCATATCCGCTGTTACCCTGGCGGATATGTCCCAAACCTACACCGGCGAGCCGATAACGGCCAGCGGGGCTGTGGTGACACTTGCAAACGGCGAGGAATATGACGGCGAGATCATCTATACCTATTATACGGATGAAGCCTGCACACAGGCGCTGGACGGCGCGCCGGTCAACGCCGGAACATATTATGTGGTTGCCTCCATTGTGGAGACGGATACCGTCAACGCGGCGGCCAGCGACCCCGTGGCGCTGACTATTCTGGAGGGCGAATTTGTCGTGACGGCGACGGGTTATACCGGCGCGTATGACGGCGAGGGCCACTCCATCACTGTGACGGCGGACGGCGCGGAAATCACCTATTCCACAGACGGCGAGACCTACAGCGCTGAAAACCCCGTCTTTACCGAGGCGGGCGAGTATACGGTTTATTACACGGCCCATAAGGATAATTACACGGACGTGACCGGGTCTGTGACCGTGGTCATCGCCAAGGCGGCGCAGACAGTCTCCTTTGCAGAGAGCGAGGTGTCCAAGACTGTGGGCGACGACGCCTTTGCCAACGCCGTGACCGGCGCGGTAGGCGCTGTCACCTATGAGAGCAGCGATACATCTGTTGCCACAGTGGATGAAAACGGAACGGTGACAATCATTGGCGCAGGCAACGCGACGATCACGGCGACCGTTGCGGGTTCGGATAATTATGACAGCGCGAAGCTGTCCTACACGCTGACCGTGGCGGAGGCAGCTACACCCGAAGAGCCTTCGGAAACCGAGGAACCCACGGAAACCGA
>JAJQCH010000118.1:0-5903 GCA_021202795.1 Oscillospiraceae bacterium | reverse complement strand
GAACCCACGGAAACCGAAGAACCCACAGAGACCACAGCGTCAACGGCTACCCCCACGGCTACGTCCGCGACGTCCACTGCCGTCAAAACCGGCGACGATGCGAATATTGCCTTGTGGATCGTTCTGCTGGCCCTGTGCGTTGGCGGCATGGCGGTCGTTATCGTGACCTGCAGCCGCAGGAGAAGGAACTGATAACACACCCTGACGCGGTCTGAGACCTGAACGAGCGACCGCAGAAATGACCGCCGCCCGGCGTATATGCGTCCGGGCGGCGGTTGTGCCTTTCACAGGGGAAAAACGCTTGCGCATTGGCGGGGTTGATGGTATGATAGCGATGGATAAACAAAGACAAAGAAGTGTAATAGGGGGCGATATGGGTGGATAACCTGAAAAATTTTAACGCAGGCTTCAAGAATTTCAGCGTGAAGGACGATGTGCCGGACTTTGGTGGAGACAACAACTTGAATATTTCGCAAGGAAAATCGGTCAGTATAGAGCAGCTCCTGTCAACGCCGGGGCCGGAAAGAGACCGCTTTGTTGTGGCGTTTATCGAAGGGCGTTCGCCGGAGGAGCGAGAGGAGGTGGCGTTTCTTTACCGTCTGGCGCCGGAGGCGGCACTGCGGAGATGGTATGCTGCGGGAGACCTGATAGCGGCGGAGACGTTGGCGGGCCGGCTTTTCGTTAGTGAATCGAAAGCGGACAGGACGGAGGCAAGGCGTATTGCGAAGGAGATTTTTCCCAAGCGCCCCAGCGCCAAGGCCGCTTATGTTCAGCTGGCGCCGGGAGTCGAGGCGGAGATTGAATCCATGCACTATGATTGGGACGAGGTCATTCAAATCGGTGAGACGGCCATAGACTATGAGATGGATCGCGGCATAGAGAAAAAGAAGGGCAAGGAGCTGATGTTTCTTGGGGGTGTCTGCAACCTGCTGCGACCGGCCTATGGCGGAGAGGCGCAGAAGCTTTTGAAGTATGACAAATATGGCCGCTCCTGCCAGGCGGAAGTAGAGGCGGCGGAAAAAATCGACAAGATCAACAAGTCGACCCCTTCAGGTATCGGCTATTCTGTTGTGGAGCTCATATATGCTCTTTACTGCCTGGGCGTGAGTTTGTGGTTCCTGCCTGCGGGCCGGGAGCTTCTGGGCGGCTGGTTCGGGCTGATCCCTCTGATCATTTTCGCCGTGTTTGTATGGATAGCGGCAGGAAGCCTTGTGGGGGGCGTCATCAGTGGCGCTATGATCTATGGCATTGCCTGGCTGCTGGATCACTTTTGGGTTACTGCGCCCTTTAACGCCTCCATGCTACCGGTGGCTCTTATCGGCGTGCTTTTCCTGTGGAGCGCCGTCTCCGACATCCATACATCGGGAAAATGGAAGAAGGGACAGCCGGAGCGGGACAAGCAGGCTGCCGAGCATAAAAAGATCGTGCAAAGGGAGCTATCGTTCCGTAAAAACTTCTGCCAGCGGCGGCTCGACCTCTGCAGGAAGCTGGATGAGGACAAGAAATTGAACAACCTAAAGGATGCGTGGAAGGAGTTTAAACAGGTCTATCAGAATGAGCTTAATGAGGTAAAGAAGGAAGCCGAGCGCCTGAGCGTGACGATTTAATACGCGTTCACATTTATCTGCCGCTGTTAATAAAGAATTGAAGTAATATTACAAAATTGTAATTATTGAAAAGTTTCTCTTTACATTTGGCATAAGCCGTGATATACTTTCCCTCGTGGAAGGACAAATGGATTAATCTGACCAAACATTCCAAAAATTATAAGGAGAACTCACAAAATGAAAAAGATTCTTGCACTTCTTTTGACTCTTGTGATGGTGTTCGCGTTGGCCGCCTGCGGCAGCTCGGACGATACCGCGGAGACCGAGACTGAGGAAACTGTTGAAGAGACCGCCGAGACCGAAGAGGAGGCTGAAGCTGAGGCTCCCACGGAGGAAGAGGTCGCTGAGGCTGAGAGCGAAGTCGCCGATGCCGGTGACGCTTCTGGCGAGGCTTCCGGCGAGGTTGGCGCTGCGGTTGAGGGCGAGGCCTCCGGCGAGGCTTCTGGTGAAGCTTCCGGCGAGATGGCTCCCTCTTCCGGCGAGTTTGAGATTACTGTTGACGGCGTGACTGGCATTGCTACTTATGAGGACGTAGAGGACGGCGGCGACGAGGCCACCAAGTCCTTCCTCATCACCTTCAATGGCGAAGAGATCACCGGCTCCATCAACATGGGCGTCTGGACTGCCGACAATGCCGATTATCAGGCGATTGTTGACGCCGTGCAGGAGGCCTTTGAGGCCGAGAACGGCACCGGCGGCGGCGCTTCCGGCGAGGTTGAGGCCAACTAATTATTTTTGATACCTTCCGTTTTTCATCCCATCTTTTCTTCTTGCGAAACGTGGCTGTTTTCCGTTTGGAGCAGCCACGTTTTGTTATGCTTATGCAGTTTTATGCCAGGCGGCGTGGAGAGGAAAGGTACTCGACGGCAAAGCCGCGTTCCCGGTTTTGCCTGAATCTGAATTTATGAGTTTGTCAGAGTCACGGAGAAAACGGTTTTTCCTCCGTCGCTGGATACCTGAATGCTGCCCTGATGCAGATCGATCACGCGCTTGGCCACCGCGAGGCCCACGCCGGTTCCTTCTCCGGAGTGGGAGGTGTCCCCCTGATAGAATTTGTTGAATATCCGCTTCTGATCTTCCGGGGAGATGTCAGGGCCGTAATTTGTGATGGAAACGGTCAGCGTTCCCTCACCGGGCTGAATTTGCACCATAATCTCCCCACTCTGGGGAGAGAATTTGATGGCGTTGTCCAGCAGATTTATCCAGACCTCCTTGAGCAGGTCTTCGCTGGCCCGGATATTGTATTCCTCCAGGTCGATGGCCATATCCAGGTTTTTGGCCGTCCATTTCTTTTCCAGCAGCAGCACACAGTTGCGAAGCTGCTCGGATAGGTTGAAGGAGGTCACATCTGTCAGTATCTCCTGGTTTTCCACTCTGGTCAGACTCAGCACGTTGGTGGCCATATCCGCCAGCCTTCCCGATTCCGCCACGATGATGTCCAGATATTCCCGCTGCTGCTCCGGGGTCAGGTTTCCCTTTTGCAGCAGCTTCGCGAAGCCCTGGATGGACACGATGGGGGTTTTGAACTCGTGGGAGAAGTTGTTCACAAAGTCGGAGCGGAGCATTTCCGTGTTTTGCAGCTCGGCGGCCAGGGTGTTGAAGCTCTCGGACAGCTCTCGCAGTGCGGGAAGCTCGGCAACCGGAAGTCTGGTCTCATAGCTGCCTCTGGCAAGCCTGTTTATCCCATCAATGGTTTTGTTCAGCGAACGTAGGGGGGTGCGGTCTATAATGGAACCGACGATGGTTCCCATCAAAATGCTTCCTCCGGCCAGTACGGCGACAAAAAGCACGGCAGGAAGTCCCGAATGGAAGGACAGATGCAGCGTCCCTGTACGTACCAAAATAACGATGACAATGGCTACGATGAAGATTGTCACTGTCAGGACAAGAAAAATAATCGCGGAAAACAGCGCTGTCAGCGCACCCCGCTGCTCACGCTGTAAATATCTGTTCCGCCGCCGGTGCTTTTTCATACCTTCCTCACCGCCCTGTAGCCAAGTCCCCGCACGGACTCAATCTCAAATTCTTCCCAGCCCTCGAACCGGCGGCGCAGTCGCCCGATGTGTACGGTGACGGTCTCCCAGCCGGTGTCGCTATCCGGCCCCCATATCTCGTCCATGAGCTGTATGCGGGTGAATATCTTGCCCGGATAGGACAGTAGCTTAAACAGCAGCAAAAATTCCTTCTGGGGCAGCACCTGTGTCTCTGTTCCCCGTGTCACGCTCATGGCATCGTAGTCCAGGGTCACGTCCCCGATTTGGATGCGCCGCTCACTGGCGATTTTCGCCCGGCGCAGCAGGGCCTTGATGCGCAGAAGCATTTCCTCCTCGTCCACGGGCTTCGTCATATAATCGTCCGTCCCGGCCAGAAAGCCCTGCTTTCGGTCGGCGGGAAGCTGCTTTGCGGACACCATCAGGATGGGAAGGGTGTCTTGGTTTTCCCGGATGAGCCTTGTGAACTCATAGCCGTCCATATTCGGCATCATCACGTCAAGAATAACCAGGTCAATATGATTTTCCTCCATGATCTCCAGGGCCTTCGCCCCGTCCTCCGCCGTATAGACCTGGTATTTGTTTTCCTCCAGCACCGCCCTCATCAGACGGCGCGTGTTCAGGTCGTCGTCCACAACAAGAATGTGGAACATACCGTCACCCCCGTAATGTCACTTATTTGTTAGCATACGCACATAGCCTGCGAATCTAAACCGCATCTAAACAAGCTTATAAACAGTCCCGGCAGTATTCCCGCACATCGAATGGATCAAGGGGACTGTCCTTCCGCAGATATAACGGATGGTGGGGGTGGCCCCGCTTGGAGCGTTTCCCTGCTGTGTACCATTCTGCTCCGTAGCGTTCGCCGATTTGAATCATGTCCTGGATGCAGGTTTTCAGGTAGCCCCGCTTTTCGATCACGTTTCCCCAGGCGGCCCACACGGAAGGGCGATCCTTGCATTGCCTCAGGATGTATTCAAAGGCG
This sequence comes from Oscillospiraceae bacterium, assembly GCA_021202795.1. Classification (GTDB taxonomy): domain Bacteria; phylum Bacillota; class Clostridia; order Oscillospirales; family Oscillospiraceae; genus CAJOIG01. The sequence goes on along the minus strand of JAJQCH010000118.1, from coordinate 1,320 downwards.
GCCATGTTCTCCCGGTGAAGGAGGGGATTCATTTCCTGCTCCATGTCATCCGGGTTGGTGGCCCGCTGTGCGTAGACGTTGAACATGATAAAGCTGTCAAAGCCGCAGCCCATAGCAATGCGCTCCACGGATTTCAGGGTGTTGTCTAGGCTGTCCGGCGCGGCAGTGGATGGATTTACGCCGATGCAGATCAGGGGATTTGCTCCCCGTGTGCCGAGTATGTAACGGTATTCCGTGTAAAAATCCGGGACATAAATCCATTTTTTAGAATCATATTCCCCGGTTGCCCCGGAACGCCCCAGCGCCTCCTGGAATCCTAAAATTTTCATTTCTGAAGTGGCCACTGATGGAATGTGCATACGGCGTTTCCTCCTTGTGTGGTTTGGGAACAGCATAACATGAGTCCGCCAGGTTTTGCAAGTACGTCCCCCTTGCAAAATTCAGCGAGGTGGAATACAATGGCTCCAAAATGAAAAAATCCATGCAGGGGTGAGGCATATGCGGCGGATGATTTGTCTGCTGATCGGGTATCTTTGTGGAAATTTTTTGACGGCGGAAGCGGTGGCACGCCTCAAAAAAGGCGGGAGCGCTTTTTCCGTGGGGTCGGGAAATCCCGGCATGGCAAATATGGCGAAGCAATTTGGAATCGGAACCGGGGCGGTGGTGCTGGCTGGAGATTTGGGAAAAACCTTTATCGCCTGTCTTGCCTGCCGTTGGTGGCTGTTTCATGGCATGGGCGGAACGGCGGCGGCCTGGGCAGGCGTGGGCGTTGTGCTGGGCCATGATTTTCCTATGTGGCATCGGCTTAAGGGAGGGAAGGGTGTGGCCTGCACCTGCGCCGCGCTGATTTGCGTGTCCCTGAAGTATGGCATTTTGGCCTGCCTTGTTGGGCTGGTCGGCGTGCTGTTCAGCGGTTATCTGGCGCTTGGCGCGGTGCTGATACCGATAGCCTTTCTGATTCCCGCCTTTCTGACCGGCGGCGGGGAGATTGGGGCTTTGACTTTAGTCCTGACTCTTCTTATGTATCAGCGAAATCGGGGGAATCTGGAAAAAATACGAACAGGTCAGGAACTAAAAACGGATTTGCTGGCCGCCCTTCGCAAAAGAAAATAAAAAACAAAAAACCGTCGGAACGCTTGCGACCTTGTTCCGGCGGCCTTTTGTTATGGATTGAGGACAAAATGAAAAAGATGAAACTGACTCTTGCAATTATTATTTTACCGGCAGGATGTTACAAAAGAAAGTGCAAGATTGTTTCAAAATTGTTAAATTCGAAAATTGCAAGTGCAAGTTGAACACATCCGCGAAAAGCTTCAATAG
>JAJQCH010000165.1 GCA_021202795.1 Oscillospiraceae bacterium | reverse complement strand
TTCATAAATTCATTCTACCGAGTGTCCAACTTGCACTTGCAATTTGCGGAAAAAACGGAATGAGGAGAGTTACCATGAAGTTCAAAGCCTTTTTGAAACGCAAGAACATCGAGATCTCCGTTCAGAGGTATCTGGTAGACGCCCTTGGCGCTATGGCCCAGGGGCTTTTCTGCACACTTTTAATCGGAACCATTCTGAACACGCTGGGCGAACAGTGCCACATTGGATTTTTGACCTGCACGGTGGCGACGGTTAATGGCGCGGACTACACCATCGGCGGTTTGGCGTCGGCCATGGTCGGGCCGGCTATGGCCGTGGCGATCGGCTATGCCCTACAGGCTCCGCCGCTGGTTCTGTTCTCCTTGATTCCCGTGGGCATTGCCACCAATGCGCTGGGCGGGGCCGGCGGGCCGCTGGCAGTGCTGGTGGTGGCTATTGTGGCCGCAGAGTTTGGCAAGGCGGTCTCCAAGGAGACAAAGGTAGACATCCTGGTTACGCCTATTGTCACCATCATGGTGGGCATCGGTATTGCCTGGCTGATTGCCGCGCCCATTGGCAAGGCGGCGAGCTGGTGCGGTCAGCTCATTATGCTGGCGACGGAGCTGCGGCCCTTCTGGATGGGAATCATCGTTTCCGTAGTGGTAGGTATGCTGCTGACGCTGCCGGTCAGCTCCGCCGCCATATGCGCCGCCTTATCCCTGACCGGCCTGGCGGGAGGCGCGGCGGTGGCCGGGTGCTGCGCCAACATGGTGGGCTTCGCCGTTATGTCCTTCCGGGAGAACAGGTGGGGCGGCCTGGCCAGCCAGGGGATCGGCACCTCTATGCTGCAAATGGGCAACATCATCAAAAACCCGCGGATATGGCTGCCCGCCATCATCACCAGCGCGATCACCGGGCCTGTGGCCACCTGCCTGTTTAAGCTGGAGATGAACGGAGCGGCGGTAAACTCCGGTATGGGGACCTGCGGCCTGTGCGGCCCCATCGGCATCTGGACAGGCTGGCTCAGCCCTTCGGAGGCGGCCATCGCAAACGGCGCTGTGGCGATCACGCCTACCGCGATGGATTGGATTGGACTGGTGCTGGTTTGCATCGTCCTTCCTGCAGTTATCTGCTGGGCGCTTGGACTGGCGTTCCGCAGGATTGGCTGGATTCAAGACGGCGATCTGACGCTGGAGTAATATAATGTAAATATACAAGACCCGGATTCCTACAGCGTTTTCTGTGGGGATCCGGGCTTTGCCGTTCCGCAATGAAAACGGGGCTGTCGTCCGCTTTGGGAGACAGCCCCGTTGATTTTAGGATAATACGCATTACTGAGCGATGGCATTAAGCTTTTTGGCCATGGCGGATTTCTTGCGGGCCGCGTTGTTCTTATGGATCAGGCCCTTGGAAGCCGCCTTGTCAACGGACTTCACGGCAGCTTTATAGGTCTCGGCAGCCAGCGCGCCATCACCGGCGACAACTGCTGCGTCAAACTTTTTCAGCTCCGTCTTCAGCGCGGATTTCGCTGCCTTGTTCCGGGCGTTTGCCGCCTTCTGAAGCTGATCCCTCTTGGCCGATGACTTGATGTTAGGCATAGTTTTGCACCTTCTCTATAAAGTCTGAACATGATGTCCGCAGTAGTGTATTATACCAATTTACTTCCTGAATTGCAAGCATTTTTTCATTTTTTTCCCTATCCCAGGTCTATGGCCCTTCGGCGATAAAAACCGCAAGATATTGCGGGATTGTCTGAAATGACCGACGATACAGCGACATTTCAAAGCGGTGGGTATAAAAATTTTTCAGATGCGGAAAATAAGAAAAACAAGGCAGGGGAGCGATAATCATGACGGGATGTCGCACAGATCTGGCGGCGGAGGAGCTGCCCCAGGGCGGAGGCCAGCTCTCCGGGGTCAGAAGTCGGCAGTATCAGCGGGACGGCTTTCAGATTACGGATGTGGAGATATTGAATAAGGAGGGAGAGAAAAGATTATGTAAACCAACAGGCCGATATGTCACCATGGATTTAACCGGCTTTTTTCGCCGGGAGGAGGACGCGTTTTCCCGCGCGGCCAGGCTGCTGGCGGACTGGGTGCGGGAGCTGCTGCCCATGCAGGCAGGAGACAGTGTTCTGGTAGCGGGGCTGGGAAATCCGGGCGTTACTCCGGACGCTGTGGGGCCTTTAACGGCGGCGTCCACCCTGGCTACGCGGCATTTAAAAGCCCAAATGCCGGAGGAGTTTTCGATGTTCCGGCCCGTCAGCATATGCCAGACCGGGGTACTTGGCACCACCGGCATGGAGAGCGCGGAGGTAGTTCGCGCTGTTGTCGGAGCCGTGGCGCCCCAGGCCGTTGTGGTCATCGACGCCCTGGCTGCTCGCTCCTCGGAGCGGCTGTGCCGGACGGTGTAGCTTGCGGACAGCGGCATTGTTCCCGGTTCCGGGGTGGGGAACGATCGGGCGGAGCTGTCCCGTCGTCTGCTGGGCGTGCCGGTGCTGGCGGTGGGCGTTCCTACGGTGGTGGACGCCGGGGACGGCCTAATTGTCACTCCTCGCAGCATCGACCAGTATGTGCGGGACGCCGGCAGACTGATTGGCTACGGCCTGAATCTGGCCTTTCACGCCGGGCTGACGGTGACGGATGTGGATATGCTTGTGGGATAATGTGAACTTTTTTTGCCGACCCTTGCGGTTTCGATGCGGATGTGCTATATTTACGTTAATAAAATCTCATCATGGAGGGAATCAAATGCCAAAATGGTTAAAGGATGCAGTGTTTTACGAGATTTATCCCCAGTCATTTTATGACACCAACGGGGACGGGATCGGCGATTTCAACGGAATCATTGAAAAGCTCGATTATATCAAGGGCCTGGGCTGCAACGCGCTGTGGATCAATCCGTGCTTTGACTCCCCTTTTAAGGATGCGGGCTATGATGTTCGTGATTATAAAAAGGTTGCGCCGCGGTATGGCACAAACAACGATCTATACCGTCTCTTCGGCGAGGCGCATCGCCGCAATATGCGCGTGCTGTTGGATCTGGTACCCGGTCATACCTCAGAAGAACACGTTTGGTTTAAAATGAGCGGGAAGCCGGAGAAAAACGAATTCTCCAACCGCTATATCTGGACAAACGGCTGCTTCGAGGCGGCATATGGGTTCCCGTACATCGGCGGAGAACGGGAACGGGATGGCGTGTACGTGCTGAATTTTTTCAAATCCCAGCCTGCGCTGAATTACGGTTTTTTCGAGTGTAAAGAACCCTGGCAACTGCCAATGGATCACCCGGACTGCGTTGCCACGCGGGAGGCGATGAAGGATGTGATGCGCTTCTGGCTGGATCATGGTTGTGACGGCTTCCGTGTGGATATGGCGGACTCGCTGGTGAAAAATGACGACGAGGCCAAAACCGGCACCAGCGCAATCTGGAGAAATGTGCGTGAGATGCTGGATGCGGAATACCCGGAGGCGGCCATCATCTCGGAATGGAGCAATCCGCAGCTTTCTCTGAAGGCCGGCTTCCACATGGACTTTTATCTGAATCGCCGGGGAAACGGCTATAACTCGCTGCTTCGCGATTATGAGTGCGGGGAGGACAACAGCTTTTTCCGCAGGGACGGACAGGGGGACATCACCCGGTTTCTGCGCGATTATCTGCCAAAGTACACCGCTACCAGGGATAACGGGTATATCAGTATGTTCACCTGTAATCATGACACGCTGCGTCCGAAATACAGCCTGAACGACCGGGAGTTGAAAATCGCTTATGCGTTCCTGTTCACAATGCCCGGCGTGCCGTTTCTGTATTACGGAGACGAGATTGGTATGCGCTATCAGAAGCTGCCGACAAAGGAGGGAGGCTACTTCCGCACAGGCTCCCGCACGCCTATGCAGTGGAGCCGGGAAAAGAACGCCGGATTTTCGACCTGCCCGCCGGATGCGCTTTACCTTCCCGTGGATACGTCGGAGGACGCGCCCAATGTGGCGTCTCAGGAAGCGGACGAGGCGTCCCTGCTCCACACAGTGAGAGAGCTTCTTGCTTTGCGTCATACATACGAAGACCTCCAGGCGGATGCGGATTTTGAAGTCGTCTATGCCGAGAGCGGGAAGCTTCCGTTTGTCTATCGCCGGGGGAACATCCTCATCGCACTCAATCCTTCCGGGCAGCTGGTTCACGCGCCAGTGGACACAGAGGGAAGAACCACGATCTATTCGATCGGCGAGAACGCATCCACTGAGGATGGAATTGCCCTCGCGCCGCAGTCATGTGTGGTGCTGAAGTAATTTACACCAATGGACAGTTTGTAAGCAACTATGAAAAAACGGAGACGTATGTCCCCGTTTTTTCGTCCGTATGGGAGGGAGTGTTTCACGTGAAACATTTTCGATTTTCCATAAACCCTTCGACAGAATGTTTCACATGAAACATTGAAATTCCCGAATAGTCTGCTATAATAGGGAAGGAAAAATCAAAGGAGGCCAAAGCCCTATGGCTCGCATTGTCTGCATTGCAAATCAAAAGGGCGGCGTGGGCAAGACCACAACTGCCGTTAACCTGTGTGCCGCCATTCGGGAGAAGCATCGAAACGTATTGCTGATCGACTCCGACCCCCAGGGAAACGCCACCACCGGCATGGGGATAGACAAGCAGGAGGGGGCTACCCTCTATGATGTGCTGATACACCAGGTTCCTGTCCGGGAGGCTATACGGAAAACCAAATATGGAGACGTGCTGCCTGCCAATCTGAATCTGTCCGGCGCAGAGGTGGAGCTGGTGGAGGCCCCGGAACGGGAGCAGGTGCTGAAAAAAGCCCTGGCCCCGGTGGGAGAGGAATACGAGTACATATTGATCGACTGCCCACCCTCCCTCAGTCTGCTGACGCTGAACGCCCTGGCGGCGGCGAATGGAGTTCTGATTCCCGTCCAGTGCGAGTTTTACGCCATGGAGGGGCTGACCGACCTGATCACCTCCGTGCGGCTGACAAAGCGAAGCATTAACCCGGATTTGAAAATTGAGGGCATCGTGCTGACGATGTACGACAAGCGGCTGTCCTTTTCCAGCCAGGTGGCAAAAGAGGTGGAGAATTATTTTGGCCGGGCGGTGTTCGATACGGTCATCCCCCGGAACGTTCGCATTGCCGAGGCGCCAAGCCACGGAAAGCCTGTGGTGGCCTATAACCGCCTTTCCAAAGGAGCCACGGCCTACGACTGCCTGGCCATTGAATTTTTCAAACACATCCATGTGACAGATTTATAAGGGAGGAGAAGCATGGCGACAAAGAAAGGACTGGGAACCGGCCTGGGGGCCTTATTTGGAGATGACCCGGCTCTGTCCCCGACGGATACGCTGCCCATAAGCCGGGTGGAACCCCGCAGCGGGCAGCCGCGAACCAATTTTGACGAGCCGTCACTCCAGGAGCTGGCGGATTCCATTGGGCAGCACGGGCTTTTACAGCCCATTACGGTGAGACGGCTGGACGGAGGCTATTACCAGATTATAGCCGGGGAGCGGCGCTGGCGGGCCGCTCGCATGGCGGGACTGACGGAAATCCCTGTACGCATTATTGAAGCGGACGATCAAAAGGTGCAGGAGCTGGCTTTGGTGGAAAATCTCCAGCGGGAGGATTTGAACCCCATGGAAGAGGCCAGAGGGTATCGGGCGCTGATGGATGATTTTGGCCTGACCCAGGAGCAGGTCAGCCAGCGGGTCGGGAAAAGCCGCCCCACGGTGGCAAATGCCCTTCGGCTGCTCTCTCTTCCCAGGGAGCTTGTGGAGATGGTGGAGACGGGACAGCTCACCACCGGCCACGCCAGGGCGCTTTTACCTATCGAGGATAAGACCGTTCAGCTGGAGGCGGCCCGGCAGGTGATCGAAAAGGGACTTTCCGTCCGGCAGACGGAGGCGCTGGCCGCCGCACTGATGAAGACGCCAAAGGAGCCGAATCCCAAGAAGGCCCAGGAGGTGGATTATGCCGCCCATGTCAGCGCACAGCTCGGACAGGCCCTGGGCCGGAAGGTCAACATTGTGGATGGCCGGAAAAAGGGCCGCATCGAGCTGGAATATTACGGAGCCGACGACCGGGAAGCCCTGCTGGCGGCGCTGTTTACATTGCAGGAAATGAACAGGGGAGAGAAAAACAATGCTTGATATTAAATTTGTGCGGGAAAATCCCGAAGCGGTTAAGGAAAATATACGGAAAAAATTCCAGGAGCAGAAACTGCCCCTGGTGGACGAGGTCATTGACCTGGACGCCCGCCTCCGGGCCGCGAAAACGGAGGCCAACGAGCTGCGGGCGAATCGAAACGCCCTGTCCAAGCAGATCGGCGTGCTGATGGGCCAGGCCAAAAAGGATCCCTCCAAAAAAGAGGAGGCGGAGGCTGTGAAGGCCCAGGTGTCCGCTCAGGCCGCCCGCTTGGCGGAGCTGGAAAAGCTGGAGCCGGAGTTGGAGGAGCAGCTCCGGGAGCGGATGCTGGTCATTCCCAACATGATCGACCCCTCCGTTCCCATCGGCCCGGACGACACCCACAACGTGGAGCTGGCCCGGTTTGGAGAGCCGGTGGTGCCGGACTTTGAAATACCGTATCATGCGCAGATCATGGAGAGCTTCAACGGCCTGGATCTGGACGCCGCCCGCCGGGTGGCCGGGAACGGGTTCTATTATCTCAAGGGCGACATCGCCCGGCTCCACTCCGCCGTCCTGGCGTATGCGAGAGATTTCATGATAGACCGGGGCTTCGTCTACCACATCCCTCCCTATATGATTCGCTCCAGCGTCGTCACCGGCGTCATGTCCTTCGCGGAGATGGACGCTATGATGTATAAAATCGAGGGAGAGGATCTGTACCTGATCGGAACCTCCGAACACTCCATGATCGGCTCCTTTATCGACCAGATTCTGGAGGAATCCTCTCTGCCCATCACCTACACAAGCTATTCCCCCTGCTTCCGCAAGGAGAAAGGCGCCCACGGCATCGAGGAACGGGGCGTTTACCGCATCCATCAGTTTGAAAAGCAGGAGATGATTGTCGTCTGCAAGCCGGAGGACAGCATGGCCTGGTATGAAAAAATGTGGCGCTATTCCGTGGAGCTGTTCCGCTCTCTGGATATTCCCGTCCGTCAGTTGGAGTGCTGCTCCGGCGACCTGGCCGATTTGAAGGTAAAAAGCTGTGACATCGAGGCGTGGAGTCCCCGACAGCAGAAGTATTTTGAGGTCTGCTCCTGCTCCAACCTGGGCGATGCCCAGGCACGCCGCCTGAAAATTCGCGTCCGTGGGGCGGATGGAAAGCTCTATCTGGCCCACACCCTGAACAATACCGTGGTGGCACCGCCCCGTATGCTCATCGCCTTCCTGGAAAACAACCTTCAGGCCGATGGAACCGTTCTGGTTCCGGCTCCGCTTCAGCCCTACATGGGCGGCAAAACCGTTCTTGTGCCGGAAAAATAAACGGGATTAATGGTATTATAAATCAGCGCCGGTGGAGAAATCCACCGGCGCTGATTGTTTTGTTGAGAACCTTTTGATTTACCGCCCGATACACCCTACAAGCACGGCCTTGATGGTGTGAAGCCGGTTTTCGGCCTGGTCGAACACCTTGCTGGCCGGGCTGCGGAATACCTCGTCCGTCACCTCGCGGATGTCGTAGCCCAGGGCCATCTGTTCCTTGGCCATGGTTGTCTCGAAGTCGTGGAAGGAGGGCAGGCAGTGCAGGAAAATGCAGTCTGGGTTTTCCGTAGCCGCCAGCACCTGCTCCGTCACCCGATAGGGGGTCAGAAGCGCTACCCGCTGGGGAATCAGCGCTTCCTCTCCCATGGAGGCCCATATGTCCGTATAAACTGCGTCCGCGCCCTTTATGTCCTTCAAATCGCTGGAAAACTGGATGCTTGCCCCGGTCTGGCTTCCCAGCTCGCGGCAATAGTCCATGACCTCACGGGCCGGAGCCAGCTCCTGCGGCCCCCAGCCAAGGTAATCCACTCCCAGCTTGGCGCAAACATACATCAGCGCATAGGCCATATTGTTCCGGGTGTCCCCGCAAAACGCCAGCTTGCACCGGCGCAGAGGCTTTGCCGCGTTTTCCTGAAGCGTCATCATGTCCGCCAATGCCTGGGTGGGATGGTCCACATCCGTCAGACCGTTGAACACCGGCACGCCGGAAAACCGGGCCAGATCCTCCACCAGGGACTGCTCATAGCCCCGGTATTCGATGCCGTCAAAAAAACGGCCCAGTACCCTGGCGGTGTCCTCGATGGACTCCTTTTTCCCCATTTGGGAGCTTTTCATGTCCAGGTAGGTGACGCCTGCTCCTTCGTCCCGCGCCGCCACCTCAAAGGAACAGCGTGTGCGGGTGGATGTTTTTTCAAACAGCAGCACAATGTTCTTGCCCCGCAGGGTGTCGCCCAGAATACCGCTGCGCTTTTTTTGCTTCAAATCGCGGGCCAAATCTAAAAAATATTGTATTTCCTCCGAAGAGAAATCCTTAAGCGTCAAAAACGAACGTCCCTTCACGTTCACAGCCATCTTATCTGTCCTCCTGTTTTCCAATTAATTCCATTTCTATAAAACCCCGAAAAAGCCTGGGCTTATTGCAGCGCAAATACGACGTCCATACATTCCTTCGCTGTCCAGACTGCCGGACAGGCGCATTTGGGATTGGCTTCCGCCGCCGCCAGATCTCCGATCTCCTCCGCCATGACGCCGGAAAAATTTTCCAGTCCGTCCGGCAGACCCATGCGGAAGGCCATCCCGCGAATACGGTCAATCAGGGCTGCCGCCCGCTCGCTGCGGGTTCCTTCTGTCTCCAGTCCCGACTGCTCCGCCAGCATCGCCAGACTGTTCTGGGCTGAAATTCCATATTTTTCCAAAACTTCCGGCAGAACCAGCCCGCTGGCCAGGCCCATATCCATGCCGGTTACGACCTGTACCGCCCGGCTGATGGCCCGCCCGTAGCCATAGCCCGCCTGAGAGGCGGCCTGTCCCGCCAGACGGGAGGCTTTCAGCACGTTTTCCCTGTCCTGGGCGGTGCCGCCGCTGTTCCAATAAGGCTCCAGGCTTTGAAAAAACAGCTCCGTCGCCTGGGCCGCCGCACGCCTGGCTTTATCGTCGCTGGCGGCGGACAAAAACGCCTCCACGGCCAGACACAGCCCGCTCATGCCCCGGCTGGCGATGATCTCTCTGGGAACATCCTCGATCAGAGTGGGATCCAGAATGGCCGATGCCGGGATAAGCGAAACATCCTGCACCAGAAAGCGGTTGCCCCGCCCGTCTGACACCATGGCGAAGGACAGCGCCTCCGCCCCGCTGCCTGCGGTGGTGGGGATGGCGATCACCGGAGGCATACGCCGCCGACCGATTCGGTTCCGGCCCACCATGCCCATGATCGTCCGGCCCCGCCGGGCGCATCGGGCGGCGGCCAGTTTGGCAATATCGATCACCGGCCCGTCTCCCAGGACGATGAAGCTGTCGCAGCCCTCTCCCAGCCAGGACAGGCGGATATTCTCCCCATCGTCTGCCGTGGGCGGATCGGACAGAGCGTCCCATTGGGTGAAGGCGACGTCGCTCTCCGCAAGGCTTTGCAGCAGGCGCTCCGCCCCCTGATCCTGGCCGGGGCCGAGGATGACCATGGGCTTTTTCAGCCGCCGATCCCGCACAAGCTGTCCCACCCGGTATAAAGCGCCGGGGCCAAGCTCCGCCTCCTGCTTTTTGGGCGGACGTAGCCGGGCGCCCAGCTTATAAAATCCCTGACATATCCTGCATCGGGCCGTTGTCAGCAAACTCATTTCTCTTTCCCATCCTTGCAAATATGGCGTTCAGTTTATTACATATTATACACCTAGTATATAATATCACAAACCGCCGAAAATTGCAAGTGCAAGTTGAACACATCCGCGAAAAGCTTCAATAGAGTCCG
>JAJQCH010000150.1 GCA_021202795.1 Oscillospiraceae bacterium | reverse complement strand
GGATTCAATTGCTATGGATTTTTTAGGTGTTCAACTTCATTTTACAATCGACCTCACAATATTTTTCGTCCCGTTTTCATATTTGGCTGTCATCAACACATCCAGCGCGGACTGAGCATCCGCAATGACCACATCATCGCTTTGAATAACAGCGCAAACGATATTGTTTTTTTCGACTTGCTCTATTCGCACAAATCATTTTCCTCTCATTTCCCAATTCGTCACTTGTACGCAGCGCAATGCTGCCCTGCTTTATTTCTCCGGCACAATCTCAAGCCAGTACCCGTCCGGGTCTTCGATGAAATATATGCCCATGGCGGGGTTTTCAAAGCAGATGCAGCCCATGGCCTGATGTTTGGCGTGGGCGGCCTCCATATCGGGGACGGTGAAAGCCACATGGAACTCCCCTTCCCCCAGGTCATATGGTTCGGTTCTGTCCCGCAGCCAGGTCAGCTCCATGCGAAACCCGGTCTGACCGTCTCCCAGATAGACCAGCTTAAACGACCCGTCCGCCGCATCCTTCGTTTTCACCGGCTCCAGACCCAGGGCGTCCCGATAAAACGCCAGGCTCCTGTCCAGGTCGAGGACGTTGAAATTCACATGGTTAAAGGCAAAGCCGCTCATTTTGTTGCTCCTTTTCAGTTTTGTTGAATTGCGGATATGTCCAGTAATGGGGGCGCATTGGTTTGGGTCTTCACTGGACGCTTTGTCCAGTGACGGAATTATCCCGGCGCACCACGAAGCACATCACCACGGCCATCACGGCGGCGCAGGCGGCGCTCAGCAGGAAGCGGGGTCCGACGGCCTCGCTGCCGGAAATCAGGCGGGCTGCTGCTGTCAGCACCGGGGCGCAGAAACCGCCCAGGTTGGCAAAGGCTGTGATAAGCGCCATACCAAAGGCCACGTTTGATCCTGAACAGGCCGCAGCGTCTGTCAGCACACGGGCCATCACAAAGCCCAGGGACGCGCCGCCTATCACACAGCCCAGATACACCTGCCACAGCCCGGCGGCGGTGCCGCATACCACCTGGCCCGCCACCATCAAGGCAAAGCCGATAGCGTATACATACCGACCCACCCGGCTGACCACCCGGCCATAGAGGATTCCGCCGACCACGCCCATCAGCAGCAGAATTGTTGTAGCCGTGCCGGATTGAGCCGCCGTGCCGATTTCTTTTTCCGCCAGGTACAGGCTCATGTTCACAGGGAAGGTATTATACAGCAGCGTTGCCAGCAGGGCCAGGACGCAGCAGAAGGCCAGCGATCCATACTTGAGCTTTTCCTGCCGCATAGCAGTCTCCCCCACCGCAGCCTGCTGACGTCCCGCGTCCTTTGGCAGACACAGAAGGGACAAGATAAGCCCCGGCAGCGCCACCAGATAGACCAAATAATTCAGGCTCCAATGAATCTCCGCCAAAAGGCCGCCGAAGAAGGTCATCAGCATAGCCCCCACGCTGGCCGCGCTGGAAAGCCAGCCCATGACGCTGTCCTGCCGCGCAGGGCTTACACAGTCGGATATAAGGCTGGTAGCAATGGGTATCACAAGGCCGATGCCCGCTCCCATCAGCACCGCCCAAATGTATAGAACGGACAAGGAACCATGAAATGCCAGACTCAGCAGGCCACTGGCGCAGAAAAGCCCGCTTCCCAATGCGGTCAGGTACTTTTTCGGCACCCGCTCCGCCAGCTTTCCCGCTAATAGACTGACCGGGATAACGATAAGGCTTGGGAAGGTCATCAGAAACTGCACCGCCGACGTCCCTGCCTGGGGAAAGGCCGTCACCAGTTCCGCAATGATGGGCGAAATGCCGTTTGCGCCCATCTGCATCACTTCCAGGCACAGAATGGCCGCAATGATCCAAACCTCTTTTTTCTTCATAGTGTTGTCTCCTTTGCCTCTAATTGTATCATACCTGGAAAATCGACCGTATCAGCGCCTCGCCGGAGGCCGTCCTGCAGATCGTGTTCAAAAACTGCTCTACATTCTGCGGAGGGTAGCCATTCTCCTCGGCATTGGCTATATAATCGGCCTCAATCAGAATCTGATAATCCGGGCCGTCTATCCCGGCGGGGGTGTGGTGATGACCCACCAGGTAGGCCACACGGTCTATATCCTTCTGGGTCATCCCAGTGTCCCGCAGAAAGTCCGCCGCCAGCACAAGGCCCTCCCGCTCCTGATACTTGCCGTTGGTGTTGCCGTATTTCTCCCGACACAGAGGACAGGCAATGTCGTGGGTAATGGCGGCTACTTCCGTGATAAACTGAGTGTGTTTATCCAGCCCCTCCAACTCCCCAATGGTCTTGGCATAGGCCCACACCCGTATCAAGTGATCTATGTCGTGGACGTTCCCCTGGGAAAAGGCGATCATCTTTTTCATAATCTCCGCGACTGTCATGGCAATCCCCCCTGCAACCGTATTTCCAATAGATATAGCATACCAGCAGCAGGCAAAAAAGGCAAGATTTTTCATCCTGCCTTTTATAAATGTTTGAAATATTTTAATGGTTAATGATTCATAATCAGCATTTGCAGACGGTTCTCCACGTTGGCAAAGCTGGTGTCAGGATCAAGGTCAAGAGGGAGAATCTGAATATCCGGGTAGCGGGCCTTCAGCTTTTTGATGGTACCGCGGCCACAGATGTGATTGGGCAGGCAGCCAAAGGGCTGGAGGATGATAAAACTCCTGACCCCCTCCTTGGCGTACCGGGCGATTTCCGCCGCCATCAGCCATCCTTCGCCGCAGCTCAAGGTCTCCGGGATGATGTCGCTGACGCCGTTATACATCTCCTTGGGGGAGTGGCCCTTTTCAAACAGGGGGTGCCGGGCCGCTACCTTCTCCAGGGCGTGCTGCACATAATCGAACAGCCCGTTGACCAGGAAGGGATAAGGGGGAATGTTGGCGTGATAATCCTTTATCTCCGCCCCGGTGGCCTGGAAATCCTTCCGAAGCTGGTCGGTAATCCGGGGGAACACGGTTTCCATGCCGTTTTGCTCGATATATTCCTCAATATGGAAGTTGGAGCCGGGGTGATAGGTGACAAGCAGCTCCCCGGTGACGAACACACGGGGCTTCAGGTGAGAGCGGTCATAGGGGATGGCCGCCAGGTCATCAATGCACCGCTCGAACGCCCGCCGGGCGGGGGAAATGCCCTCCTTCAGCGCCTGGGACACATTCTCCACACACTGATGGTAGACTCGGTTCGTCTCGCCGGGATTGACCTCATAGGGCCGTATCTTGCGGACAATCTCCGTCATGATGTCCAGCATCATAAAGCCCCACACCGCTCCCAGCACGGCGCTCAGACCCAGCAGGGCCACACCGGGGTGCATATCCTTCGTGTCGTTCACGTCCGTGGTCAGCACCGGCACGCCGTCAAACCCGGCGGCGTCCAGCCCCTTCCGCAGCAGTCCGACATAATGGGACATCCGGCAGTCGCACTGGAATTTCACCATGCCGACAGCTACCTCGTCCTGGTTGTAATTGCCCCGCTTCAGCTCGCTGATCAGCTCGCCGATGACCATTTGGGCGGGGAAGCAGATGTCGTTGTGGACGTATTTTTTCCCAAGGCGTATCTGCTCCATACCGCCGATGGGGACGGACTTCACGATGTAATTTTCCTTTTCCAGCAAAGCGCACAGCATCACCGCTGCTTCCCCGGTGATGTTTGGAAGGAGCAGCGTGCGTTTTTTCTTATCCTCCCGCAGAAATTTTGCCGGACTGGGCGGGGGCAGCTCCCGGAAATACTGACTGTGATAGACCTGGAGCGCCGGGTCTGTGGTCTGATTCCGGCGGCGACGGAGCCGGACACCTCCTGGATTTCCGCTGGCCGCCAGCGGCTCGGAGGCAGCGGGAGCAATCGCGCCCCCGGCGGCCTGTCGCTCCTCCGCCAGCTTGCGGCGGATATGGACGGTCTCGATGAAGGACTGCACTCGGATAGCCAGAGAGCCTGCGGCGTCGCTCTCGTCCAGCTTCAGGACAAGCGGGGATTTCTGGCCACTCTCTGCCAGGATGCGGATGATCTCATCTGACAGCACCGCATCGTGGCCGCAGCCAAAGCTGACGAGCTGGACGTATTCCAAATGCTCCTCCCTGGCGGCGATCATGGCCCCGCCCAACATACGGGTGTGGAAGTCGTTCGTTATCTCGATGCGGGTGTTGTGCAAATCCACCTTTTCAAGCCCCGGCAGACTGTCCACCGGCAGAACAGGGATGCCCTGATTGGCAAACAGCTTGGAAAGACCGTGGCAGACGAAGGAATCCGAATGATAGGGCCGTCCGGCCAGGACGACGGCAAAGCTGTTTTCCCGCCGGACTGCATCCAGAATCTGCGTTGCCTCGTCCCGCAGGGTCCGGCGGAAGGAAAGCAGGGCCTCCTCCCCCTGGGCGAAGGCGGCCTCCGCCTGCTTTTCGCTGGCCCCCAGGGTCTCCACGGCATAATGGCATATCTGCTTTTCCCTGTCCTTCTCCGTGAACCAGTGGAACACCGGGGTGTCAAAGGGGATATGATACCGCTCCTCCGGAGTCTGGGAATTGCGCACCACCATAGGATAGCCCATGACCACGGAACAGACATAGGGGCTGAGCTTATCCTTCCCCTCCGGGGGCATATGCATTACATAGGGCATGAAAATGCGGTCTACTCCCTGCTCCGCCAAGTCCATCACATGACCGTGAGCCAGCTTGGCCGGGAAACAGATGGTGTCCGAGGCCACATAGGTGATCCCCTGCTCGTAGAGCTTCCGACCGCTGGGATGAGAAAATTTCGTGTCATACCCCAGGGCGCGGAAGAAGGTACTCCAGAAGGGCATACTGTCCCAAAATTCCAGTACCCGCGGCAGTCCCACGGTCTGGCCCTGGCTCTCCCGAACCGGCTGGCAGGGGTACAGCTCAAAGAGCATTTTCTCCCGCCTGAGGAACAGGTCAGGGGCAGGCTCAGCCTTCTTCTCCGCCTGAGGCGCGGGCTGGCTCTCCCCTGTTTTTTTCTCTCCAGGATATTCGTCGTCCACCGTAGCGCCCCGCTCGCAGCGGTTGCCCGTGACCCAGGCCCCGCCGGTAGAAAACAGCATGACCGTCCGGCTGCAATGATTGGCGCAGCCGGGGCAGCGGTCGCCGTTGCGGGTGATATAATCAAAGTCCCGCAGACCGTCCAGCCCAATGAAGGAGGTGGACTCTCCGTTGGCGTAGCCCTCATGCTCCACCTGCTGCTTCACAAGCAGGGCCGCGCCCAAAGCGCCCATCTCGCCGGGATAGGGAGCCAGGGAGACTTCCTGTCCCAGGTATTCCTCCAGCGCACGCAGAACCGCCCGGTTGCGGAAGGTGCCGCCCTGGACGACCACATGGTCTCCCAGCTCCGCCTTACTGCCGATGCGGACAACCTTTGTGAAAACATTCTCGATGATAGACCGGCACAATCCGGCCATAATATCGTCCGGCAGCTTGCCGTCCCGCTGCTCGTTGATGATGGTGCTGTTCATAAACACCGTACACCGACTGCCCAAGGAGGCGGGATTCTCTGAACGGAAGGCCGCGGCGGCGATTTCCTCCACCGGCATACCCAGATTGGAGGCAAAGTTTTCCAAAAATGAGCCGCAGCCGGAGGAACAGGCCTCGTTCAGCATGATATTGGTGATGATGCCGTCGTTCAGCCAGATGGCCTTCATGTCCTGCCCGCCGATGTCCAGCAGGAAAGTGGCGTCGGGAAAATATTGCAGGCAGCCCTTGGCGTGGGCCACGGTCTCCACCACATGATAATCCGCCCCCAGGGCGCGGGCAAAGAGCTTTTCTCCATACCCTGTAGTCCCAAGGCCCAGAATTTCCAACGGGCGACCCATGCACTCATATTTATCCGCCAGGGCCAGCAGGCCCTCCTTTATCACCCGCAGGGGTTCGCCATTATTGTTCGCGTAAAAGCGGTCAATGACCCGCTCGTCCTCATCCAGAAGCACCAGCTTGGAGGTGGTGCTGCCGGAGTCGATGCCCAGATACACCTGCACCGGTCCCTGGCCGGTTGGCTCCTGCACAGGAAGAAGCTCCCGGTCATGACGGGCCATGAAGTCGTCCCGCTCCTGGGTCGACTTAAAAAACGGTTCCGCCGTATGGCTGACGGCAGAGGCTGTGGCCGCCGTACTCCTCAGCCGCTCCCGCAGCTCTTCGGCGGTCAGCATGGCGCACTCATCGTCCGTGGGAGCAAAAATGCGGTCAATGGCGATGGCGGTGCCGAAGGCCACGATGGTTTCCGGGTGTTCCGGGACGATGATTTGCTCCGGCGTGAGTTGAAGGCGCTCCCCAAAGACCCGAATCAGGGTGGGGTTAAAGGTGAGCGGCCCGCCCTCGAACACCACCGGCGGGGCGATTTCAAGCCCCTGGGCCAGGCCGCCGATGGTCTGACGGGCAATGGCATGAAAGACCGAGAGAGCCACGTCCTCATGGGATGCTCCCTGAATCAGTAGGGGCTGGATGTCCGTTTTGGCAAAAACCCCGCACCGCCCGGATATATCGAACACCGTCGTCCCCTTGGCGGCCAGGGACTCAAACTCCGTGGTCTCGATGTTCAGCAGCTTCGCGATCTCGTCGATAAAAGCCCCGGTGCCGCCGGCGCAGCTCCCGTTCATGCGCATATCGGAGGCGACCAGCTTTTCCGTTTTTTCGTCAAAGTGGAAAAAAATAATCTTGGCATCCTGGCCGCCCAGCTCGATAGCGGTGCGGGCCTGGGGATACCAAGTGCTGACGGCGGCAGCGTTTGCCACCACCTCCTGTATGTAATGGACGCCAAGGCGCTCCGCCACCGGCTTACCGCCAGAGCCGCATACCGCCGCCCGAAAGCGCCTGCCGGGAAACTGCTCCTCCAGCAGGCCCAAAAGCTGCTCCACCGTCTCCGCCTGGCGGGCGTTGTGGCGGTAATAGCAGGAATAGAGCATTTTCCCGCTCCCGCCCTCCGCCACGGCCAGCTTTACCGTGGTGGAGCCAACGTCTATCCCAAGCCTCAATTCCTCGTGACTCGGCTGCATAATCTGAAATTCCCTCTTTCTATCTGGACGCCGCCGGAATCCACCCGGCGATGTCGCTGTCTTCAAAATCGTAGGTCAGCGGCTTGCCGTATGCTTTCTCATAAGCGGCCCGTTTCTGCTCATAATCCTTCTCCATCATGGCGATGCTGTTCTGCCGCACATTCTTTTCCTCCTGGGGATAAACCGGCGGCAGCACGTGAACCACATACCGCACCTGGTAGAAATCGTCCCGGTTTTTTTCCTTTTCCGGCAGGTTGATGATCTCCACAAAGCAGGACACCACCGGCACGCCGCACTTGGCGGCATAGTAATAGGCCCCCCGCTTGGGCGGACGGGGCTTGCGGTAATTAAACCACATCTCCTGTTCCGGGTATATCATCACCCAGTTGCCCCCGGCCAGCAGGGCGCTAAGCTTTTTCAGAAACGTCCCCGCCAGATAGTCCGGGTCGGTGGTCATGGGAACAGTGTCCGCGTAGTTCATCAGGAAGCCAAAAAGCCCCGTCATGGCCAGATTGCTCTCCTGACTGACGATGAAAAGCCGTTTCCGCCCGGTTTTCTTCACCATGGTGAAAACAGCGGTGTTGTCCACCGGGTTAAAGTGGTTGCTGGTGATGACCGCGCCGCCGGTGATGCCCTTCAGGTTTTCCAGTCCCTCTATCTGGGTGGAGCCGTTTACCAGCTTGGCCGCTGTGTTTTCTATAATCCGCGCTATCCGATTGCATATTGCATATCGCGGACGCTGCCGCTTTTCCCAAAACTCCCGTACCAGCGCGGTCTTCTGCTCTGCCGACAGATTGGGGTCGCCTATCTCTACCTTGCAGTGATACTCTCCCCGGCCCACAGCGGCGCGGATATTTTCAATGACCTGATCCTGCTCTCCCCCAAAAATCATAGACGAACCGTCCCCTCGCTTTCGTGTACCTTTTTAAAGGTCACGGGGTTATTGGGGATGCGCATGGCGTTTTCCAGCATATTTTGCAGGCATTGTGTGTCGGATTGCTTCTGCTCGTCGGAGTAATTTTTCTTTATCTTCAAAAGCTCCTGATAGTAGACGTTTTCCCTGGCATACTGCCAGAAATAGTCCTCATACTGCACATCGTCGTAGCACCAGGGCTTGTCGAACAGATTATAGTGTATCAGGCTGGGATTGGCCATAGGCTCCTTCTGCTTGTTGGGCATGGCGTCCCATTCCTCCTCCAGAAAATGAATACGCCCAAGGGCCATGGCATTCAAATAATCCTGATCGGGAGCGATGCTGTCGAAGTGATAGGTATTCAGCAGATGGAGGAAATGCTCCGTCATATGACATTTCCGCATTTCCGCCAGATTCATCAGCAATATGCCGGAATTTATGTATTTATATCGGTTCACGCCGGTGGATTCCTCAAAATAATGGGCAAACTCCGGGATTTCCGATACGGAATGATCCGGGCAGGCCCCCACCACATTATCCCCCAAGTCGATATTGTACAGACGGGAGATGTCTCCCGGCACCACGATGTCGCTGTCCAGGTAGATACCCTTATCATATTCCGGGAACATCTCAGGTATGAACAGGCGGAAGTAGATGGTCATGGTAAAGTAATCGCACCGCAGGCGGTTCTCCTTGCGGTCGGTAATGCTTTCCAGTCCCTCCTTCATCTCCTCAAACAACACCTGGAACCAGTCCTCCCCAACGGAGGACAGCTTTGCCATGTTCTCCTCCGTCAGTTCCTGATGGAGAATGTGAATCCGATATTGATAGTCGCGGGAGGCATTGGCCTTCATAGAAGCCAGTGCCACCCCTAGGCAGGGGGCGTAGCCGTTGTCGATAGTGAAAAATATAGGGATAATGGGTTTTTCCAGCGCCATTTTGATTTTTTCCTCCTTAAAATAGCTGCGGTTTAAGCTGCAAAAATTCCTGCAGCAGGTCGTCGTATTCGTGGAGCTTCAGCTTCTCATGCACCTGCTCCACCTGCCAGGGCTTGACGCAAAGGATGTGGAACCAGGGGAAAAAGCGGAAGCTGGTGGTGAAGTGCTGAAGCACCGTGTCGTCCCGCAGAATGCGCTGCTCATTGAAGCGGCGGGGACATATCTTTTTCCGCACACACAGCTTGTTGATGGCCGACTGATCGGGCATGAACATCTCCTTTTCCCGGCAGCGGGCGCGGCATTTATCAAAAAGGCCGGTTTTGCGGATCTCCTTCAAATTCAGCAGTAGTACGCCGGAATTGAGGTAGTCCATATGCAGCGGACGGTTGCGGAAGAAGAACCGGCCATAATAATCCAGCACTCCGGCCAGCTCATATTCAAGGCTCTCCTGCCCCGCGCCGCTTTTTTTCGCCGGATAGGTCAAGTCCTGGGCGTAAAAGGCTGTGCAGTCCCGGCGGCATATGACGTCGTAGTCAAGATACAGCACCCTGTCCGGCAGCTCCGGCACCAGGTCGGCATACAGCCGGAGCATACAGCCCGCCGTGAAGCGTGTGCTGAGGTTCGCCTCCGGCGTGTCGGCTATGAAAAGATCGGTTATATCCAGCTTTTGGACAAAGCTGTCCCGATTTTCCGCCTTAACCTGCATATCCAAAAAGGCAATGGCCTGATCGGTCACAGGAAAATAGGTCTTCTCCCCCTCCTGATAGTGCATGGTCAGGACATATACGTGCAGCGCCTCCTGCACCGTCCTGCGCAGGGACAGGACGGACAGCAGCAGGCCCTCCTGTATGTTCTTGTCTCCGCAATAGAGAATGTTCACGAAAAAGCTCCCCCTTCCCATCAACGTCTGCAGCTGCGCGCAGGTTCCAATGATGGGCCGTCTTTGTTAATTGTATTGTAGCCGCCTTTTGTCAACGGAACTTCAAATGTCCGCCGAGAAAGAAAAAATTTCTATTTCGCAAATTGCAGAAAATCATTCTTTTTTCGCATTTTTCTCGGTACACTTGTACGCAGCTCATAGGTTAATAGTTGATGTGAAAAGATTGCGATCCACCTCATTGTAAAATTTGTTCGTCCATGTTATACTGGGTGACAGCGTCTGATGAAACACAGAAAAATAATCTCGAATTGCAATAGCAAGTTGCAATAGTTTTTTCAGTGATGCTCGTTGGCAG
>JAJQCH010000059.1 GCA_021202795.1 Oscillospiraceae bacterium | reverse complement strand
CACTATGGATTTTCTTTTTCAAGTGTCCATCTTCATTATGCAATCAACCATTGTTTTTCCTTTCGATAGGGTGTATAATAATAAACCATTGATTTACAGCAGCGGGGGAGCAGAATGTCCGAAAAAATCACAATTCAGGGGGCGCGGGCCAACAACCTTAAGAACATAGATCTGGAAATACCAAGGGATAAGCTTGTGGTGTTTACCGGCCTGTCCGGCAGCGGTAAATCCAGCCTCGCCTTCGACACCATCTATGCGGAGGGGCAGCGCCGATATGTGGAGAGCCTGTCCAGCTATGCGCGGCAGTTTCTGGGTCAGATGGACAAGCCGGATGTGGACTACATAGGGGGACTGTCCCCGGCCATCTCCATCGACCAGAAGACCACCTCCCGGAACCCCCGTTCCACCGTGGGGACGGTGACGGAGGTACACGATTACCTCCGCCTCCTATGGGCGCAGATCGGCGTACCACACTGCCCTAACTGTGGCCGGGAAATACGCCAGCAGACCATAGACCAGATTGTTGACCAGATCATGGCCCTGCCGGAGGGAACAAAAATGCAGATTCTTGCCCCGGTGGTGAGAGCCAGAAAGGGCGAGCATCAAAAGGTGTTTGAGGATGCCAGACGTTCCGGATTTGTTCGGGTTCGGGTGGACGGTAATGTTTATGACCTGTCAGAGACGATCACCCTGGAGAAGAATAAAAAGCACACAATAGAAGTTGTGGTTGACCGTTTGGTAATGAAGCCGGATGTAATCCGCCGTCTGACCGATTCGGCGGAGACGGCAATGGCCCTTTCCGGCGGCGTGCTTCATGTAGATCTGACAGGACAGGAGAAAGAGCTGACCTTCTCCCAGAATTATGCCTGCGAGGAGTGCGGAATTTCCATCGAGGAGATGACCCCTCGGCTGTTTTCCTTCAATGCTCCTTATGGAGCTTGTCCGACGTGCAGCGGATTGGGTACTCTCCTGCGTGTTGACCCGGAGCTTATTATTCCCAACCCGGATTTGTCCATCATGGACGGAGGTATTATGGCACCGGGCTGGTCAAACGCCCGCGGGGACTCCATCTGCAGAATGTATTATGAGGCATTGGGACGGAAGTACCATTTCAACCTCCAGGAACCCATCAAAACCATTCCCAAGGCGGGAATAGATGCCATCCTGTACGGTACGCACGGAGAGGAGCTTGAGCTGCGTTATGACAGAGGCTCCGGCTATGGCATCCTTCGCAAGGATTTCGAGGGGATTGTGCCAAATCTGGAGCGGAGGTATAAGGAAACGCAGTCCGCTTCCGTTCGCAGCGAGCTGGAGGACTGCATGGGACAGTATGACTGTCCCGACTGCGGAGGCGATCGGCTGAAAAAAGAGGTTTTAGCCGTTACTGTAGGCGGGATGAGCATTGCCCAGTTCAGCAGGCTTCCCATAATCCAGGAAATCGAATTTCTGGACGGCCTGACCCTGACGCCGAAAGAGTCGATGATTGCAGACCGCATTTTAAAGGAGATTCGCCAGCGGCTGAATTTCCTTGTCAGCGTGGGCCTTGGATACTTGACCTTATCCCGCGGGGCGGCCACTCTTTCCGGCGGGGAGAGCCAGCGTATACGCCTTGCCACTCAAATCGGATCTGCCCTAATGGGGGTGCTGTATGTGCTAGATGAACCCAGTATTGGTCTGCACCAAAGGGATAACGGAAAGCTCCTGCAAACTCTGCGCCAGCTTACAGACGCGGGTAATACTCTGATCGTAGTAGAGCATGACGAGGACACTATCCGCGCTGCCGACTGGGTGGTGGACATCGGCCCTGGAGCAGGAGTTCACGGAGGCAGCGTTGTCTGCGCCGGTACGCCAGAGGATATTATGGCCTGCCCGGAATCCATTACCGGCCGGTATCTCAGCGGGCGGAAGAAAATCGAGGTTCCTGCTGTTCGGCGGAAGGGAAACGGACATTTTCTCTCTGTACGCGGTGCGGCGGCCAACAATCTGCAGAACATAGATGTGGACATCCCCCTGGGAGCCTTCACCTGCGTGACAGGCGTGTCCGGCAGCGGGAAATCAAGCCTGGTAAACGAGGTCATTGAAAAGACTTTAGGCGCCAGACTGAACCGGCGCAAGGTTCGTCCCGGAAAATGCGCCGGAGTATATGGTCTGGAATACCTGGACAAGATTATCGACATTGACCAAAGTCCTATTGGGCGGACGCCCCGGTCAAATCCTGCCACCTATACGGGGCTGTTTAATGACATCCGGGAACTGTTTGCCTCCACGCAGGACGCAAAGCTTCGGGGGTATAAGTCCGGGCGCTTTTCCTTTAATGTAAAGGGTGGACGTTGTGAAGCCTGTTCTGGGGATGGGCTTATTAAAATTGAAATGCTGTTCTTGCCGGATGTGTATGTTCCATGCGAGGTGTGCCACGGGGCGCGATATAACCGAGAGACGCTGGAGGTGCGCTATAAGGGAAAAAATATTGCAGAAGTGCTTGACATGACGGTGGAGGAGGCATTAGAATTTTTTCAGAACCAGCAGAACATTCAGGGCAAGCTCCAAACGCTTTGGGATGTGGGGTTGGGCTATGTCAGACTGGGGCAGTCATCCACCACCCTGTCAGGAGGCGAAGCCCAGCGGGTCAAGCTGGCCACAGAGCTGTCCCGCCGCAGCACGGGAAACACCTTTTATATTCTGGATGAACCGACCACCGGCCTTCACACGGCGGACGTGGCGCGACTGCTGGATATTTTGCAGCGCCTGACGGACGGTGGGAACACCGTCCTGGTCATCGAACATAACCTGGATGTGATAAAATGCGCCGACTATATCCTGGATCTCGGCCCGGAGGGCGGAGACGAGGGTGGTCAGCTTGTTTTCGCTGGAACGCCGGAACAGTGCGCCCAGGCGGAGTATAGCTATACGGGACAATTTCTCAAGAGAGCATTGCGGAGATAAAGCAGGATGGATATTGCACAGATACTTTCGGATCTGGGGATAGGCACAGCCGTCGTCACCCTTATCGTCTCCATGCTTCCCATTGTGGAGCTGCGGGGGGCTATTCCCATCGGTGTTGCTTTGGGACTGCCGGTTTGGCAGGCGGCGCTTATCAGCATCGTGGGGAATATCCTGCCCGCTCCCTTCATTATCGCATTTATTCGGGCTGTGATGGACTGGCTGAGTACAAAATCCCGCCGAATGAGGAAATTTGTGGCCTGGCTGGAGGCTAAAGGTACCGGCAAAAAAGCGGACAGGGTTCGCCAATATGAATTTTTGGGCCTGGTGCTGTTCGTCGCTATCCCGCTGCCGGGAACCGGGGCCTGGACAGGCACTCTTGTGGCTGCGCTGCTGGATGTGCGGATGAAACGGGCGTTGCCTGCTATCATTTTGGGTGTGTTGATTGCCTCCGTGATCATTTCTTTGGCTACGACGGGCGTTGTTAATCTTTTGGTGTAAGCTTTGGAACAGGAATTGGAAAAAATCGAAGGCCAGGTAGCCTCCGTCATATATTATAACGATGAAAATGGCTATGCCGTCCTGCGCCTGAACGTGGATGACGGCAGTTCCACCATTGTGGTGGGATGTATTCCCCTGGCTGTGCCGGGGGAAAGTCTGACTGCCTGGGGAGCATGGGGCCGTCACCCCTCGCACGGAGAGCAGTTCAAGGCTCAACATACGGAGCGGGTTATGCCCACCGATGCGTCGGCTATCTTTGATTATCTCTCCAGCCGTACTGTCAAAGGCATTGGCCCGGCTACCGCTGCAGCGATCGTGGCCCAGTTTGGTGATGATTCTCTGAATGTTATCCGCGACCACCCGGAAAAGCTGGCCGCCATGAAGGGTATTGGACGCAAAAAGGCGGAGGAGATTTCCGCTGCCTTTCGCCAACAGACGGGTATGCGGCTGCTGATGGAGTTTCTTGGAAGCGCGGAGCTTCCGCCCATTCTGGCCCTTCGGCTGTATCGCTATTACGGGGATGAGGCGCTGGAGCAGGTCAAGGAAAATCCCTATATTCTTTCCAGTGTCCAGATCGGAGCTTCCTTCGCGCAGGCGGACGCCCTGGCGCTGGCGCAGGGAATCGAGTCAGACGCTCCCGAACGTATTGCTGCGGCCCTGTTGTTCGAGCTGCGGCACAATGCCGATAACGGTCACTGCTTTCTTCCGGCGGATAAGCTGACAGCGGCTACCGCCCAGCTCATCGGCGTGGAGGCGGAACAGATTCAGGAGGGCCTGGATATTCTTCTGGACTCCGGTGAGGTGATACGGGAGCAGGTTGCCAATGCGGACGCCTGCTATCTCGCGGGGCTTTACGCGGCGGAGGTCTATACGGCCCACCGTTTGCGAGAAATGGCCGTTCATACCTATGAAAATACCCATGCCAGCGCCAAACGAGTCATCGAAAAGCTGGAGGCCGAACAGAGAATAACTCTGTCATCTCTGCAAAAATCAGCGGTGGAGGCGGCGGCCAGCCGGCAGCTTCTGGTTATTACCGGCGGCCCAGGTACGGGCAAGACAACCTCTGTGCGGGCGGTGCTGGCGTTGTTCGATGCGCTGGAGTTGGACACTTTTCTGGCTGCGCCTACGGGACAGGCTGCCAAACGGATGAGTGCCCTGACCGGGAGGGAAGCCTCTACCATACACAGGCTTTTGGAGGCAAATTTTTCCCCGGAAACCGACAGCGTTACCTTCCGCAAAAACGAAAAGGATCGCCTGCGATGCGGCGCATTGGTGCTGGATGAATGTTCCATGGTAGACATCACTCTCATGCGGGCGGTGCTGGCGGCCATTGGCCCTGCCTGCCGCCTGGTGCTGGTGGGAGACGCTGACCAACTTCCCTCTGTGGGGCCTGGCAGCGTGTTTCGGGACATTATCCGCAGCGGTGTGGCGGAGACTGTTCGCCTGACGGAAATATTCCGCCAGAAGGAGGAGAGCCGTATCATCCTGTGCGCCCATCAAATAAACCATGGGCAAATGCCGGATTTGCGCGTTAACCAGGGCGGATTCTATTTTATGCGTCGCCGGGACAGCGAACAGACCGCTCAGACCATCGTGGAGCTGTGCAGCCACCGCCTGCCGGACAATATGGGCATTCCGGCAAGTCAGATACAGGTGCTTTCGCCTACCCGAAAAGGGCCTGCAGGAACGGAGAACCTTAACCAGCTTTTGCAGGAGGCGCTAAATCCCTGGGCTTCCGGGAAGCCGGAGTTTTCCTATGCGGGACGCATCTATCGAACGGGAGATCGTGTCATGCAGATACGCAATGATTATGATATTATGTGGAAGACGCAGGAGATGGAAACGGGCTATGGAATCTATAACGGGGACATCGGCTTTATTCACAGCATCGACCCGGCAGGGGAGGTTTTGACCATTGACTTTGACGGGCGCATGGCGGAATACAGTTACGAGCAGGCTTCCGAGTTGGAACACGCCTGGGCCATGACCGTTCACAAATCCCAGGGCAGCGAATATCGGGCTGTGGTTTTCTCTGCAGCCAGAGCGGCGGCGCAGCTTATGTATCGAAGCCTTCTCTATACCGCTGTGACCCGCGCTTCGGAGCTGCTCGTGGCAGTGGGAGACGATCAGGTGATCCAGATCATGACCGAGAACGCCCGACGAACCAAGCGATATAGCGGCCTTCGCATCCGCATGGCGGATGGGCAATAAACTGACGCGGCATCTGCTGGATCTTCTCTATCCGACGCGATGTATCCTGTGCCGCCGTCCCATCGCTCCCGGTCGGCCAGACATTTGTCCCGTCTGTCAGGACTCCTTAAACAGGCCGCCGAGCAGCGGACGAAAAGGGGATTTTTTCTCTCGGTGCATCTCCGCCCTATATTATGAAGGTTCCGTCCGGGATGCTATTCGGCGGTATAAATTCGAGGGTGTTCGGGCATATGCCGCTGCTTTCGGGGAGCAGGTCGCTGCCTGTATTTACGAGGATGAGGATCTGGAGTATGACATTCTGACCTGGGTACCGCTGGCCTCAGGCCGACGATGGAGACGAGGCTATGATCAAACGGAGCTGATTGCGCGGGAGGCGGCCCGCCGCTTGCGCCGGAAGCTGACACCCACACTGAAAAAACGGCACGGCGTCCAGCCTCAGTCCAAAAGCGGCTCCCCTGAGGGCCGCCGGGCCAATATCGCCGGGGCCTATACGGTTTTAGACCCCTCTGTGATAAAGGGAAAACGGATTATGATCATAGATGACATTATCACCACCGGCTCCACACTTTCAGAGTGTGTAAAAACCCTGCTGCTGGCTGGAGCGGAGGATGTGGTGTGTGCAACCCTGGCAAGCACCAGGTAGGAGGAACGAAATGCTTTTTTTTGAAAGAGATATTGCCATAGACCTGGGTACTATGACTACGCTTATATATGTTCGTGGCAGAGGCGTCCGTCTGCGGGAATCCTCCCTGGTGGCGATGGATAGCGCCAGCGGACGCATTTTGCGGATAGGGGAGGACGCAAAAAAAATGCTGGGCCGTACGCCAGCCAATATTGTTCCTGTTCACCCCATTGTTTCCGGCGTTATCTGCGATTATGACATGACCGCTCGTATGCTGAAGGATTTTATAGGACGCATTACCTCCTTCAGCCTGTTCAAACCTAGAGTACTGATATGTGTGCCTGGCAGCATTACTGGCGTGGAGGAGCGGGCGCTTATAGACGCGGCCATCGAGGCAGGCGCACGAAAGGTCTATCTGTTGGAGGCGTCTCTTGCCACGGCGGTAGGCGCGGGCGTAGACATCAATAAGGCCGACGGCCATATGGTCATCGACATCGGCTGTGGCACCACGGAGATCGCCGTTGTATCTTTGGGCGGCGTGGTGCAGTCCGAATCCATCAAAACGGCGGGGATGGCCTTTGACGATGCCATCGTCCGCTACGTCCGCAAAAAGCATAATTTGCTCATCGGCGCCCGCACGGCGGAGGATCTGAAGCAGTCCATTGGCTGTGTCTATCCCAAGCCGGAGGTGTCTTATGAGGAGGTGAAGGGCCGCTGTCTTGTGACGGGGCTGCCAAGAAGCGTCACCATAAGCTCAGAGGACATGGCGGAGGCGCTGGAAGAGCCGATGGCGCGGATATTGGAAACCATCCATCTGGTGCTGGAACGGACGCCCCCGGAGCTGGTGGGGGATGTTTCCGAAAATGGCATCATTCTCTCTGGCGGCGGAAGCCAGATATGGGGCATGGATAAGCTGATAGCTGAGCAGACCGGCATTGAAACCATTCTGGTTGACGACGCCCTATCCTGCACCGCCTACGGTGCGGGGCGTATGCTCCAAAACCTGAACGACATGACCGAGGGCATGATAAACCTGGCCCGACGCCGTGAAATGAACGGGTAAGTATGGCGTTAAGCATTAAAAAGCATTAAAATATTAGGAGGAATTTTATCATGAAACGCATCACATCTCTATTGCTGGCCTTGTGCCTGGTGTTCGCCCTGGCGGGGTGCGCCTCGACCGCGTCTGACGACACGGTGGTGGAGACCGCCGATACCGCCCAGGAAACAGCGGGGGAGACGACAACAGAAGAAGTGGCAGAAGAAGCGGCGGAGACCACTGTCGAGCCTGTCCAGGAGGAGACTGCCGCCGCGACGGTGAACGTCATGGTCTTGAATGGTACCACCGGCTTCGGCATGGCAAAGCTGATAACCGACGCAGCCAATGGTGATGCGTCGCTGAACTACACCTTTTCTGTGGAGACGGACGCCAGCAACATCACTGCGGCGCTGATAAGCGGTTCCTGTGACATTGCTGCCCTTCCCACTAACGCTGCGTCCACTGTTTACAACAAGACTGAGGGCGGTGTGCAGCTTCTTGCGCTAAATACCCTGGGCGTGCTGTATCTTGTGGTGAACGGGGAGGTCATGACTATTGAGTCCCTCTCCGACCTTGATGGGATGACTGTTTATGCCCCTGCGCAGAACCCCACATATATTTTTGAAGCCCTCTGCGAGGCTGCCGGCGTGAGCGTTACGGTGGATAACACCTATGCTCAGCCGGCCGACCTGCGTACGGCCCTTGCCGCCGGAGAGGTGGACGTCGCTGTTCTGCCGGAACCGATGGTGACGATTGCCTGCTCCGCCAATGAGAGTCTTGTTGTGTCGTTGGATATTACGGAGGAGTGGGATGCGGTTTATCCTGCGGGCAGTCTGGTGCAGGGCTGCGTTGTGGCCCGGACAGAATTTGTTGAGGAAAATCCTGAGGCTGTAGCTGCCTTTTTAGAGGAGTATGAGGCGTCCATCGCCTATCTCAGCGAGGACGTTTCCGCTGCCGCCCAGCTTGTGGAGGAGTCCGGGGTGTTTACCAGCGCCGCCGTGGCGGAGAAGGCCATCCCCAACTGCAACGTCTGCTTTATCACCGGCGAGGAGATGAAAACGGCCATGAGCAGCTATCTGGAAATTCTCTTCGAGCTGTTCCCGGATTCCGTCGGCGGTGCGCTGCCGGGGGATGACTTCTACTACCTTGGCTGAGTCTGACGGATGAAGCTGGGAAAGCGGCTTGGCCGCGCCATCCTTGTGCTGGCCTTTTGGCTGGGCCTGTGGATGATGCTGGCCCGGCTGGTCGATACGGCGCTGCTGCTGCCAGGGCCATGGGCTGTGGCGAAGCGGCTGGCGGAGCTGGCGGTGACGCTGGGTTTCTGGCGCACCACCGCCGTCAGTCTGCTGCGCGTTCTGCTGGGGGTAGCGCTGGGCGTTATTACCGGGGTGCTGCTGGCAGCACTGATGAGCCGTTTCAGGCTTCTGCGGGCGCTGTTTAGCCCTCTGCTCACCATCGTGCGGGCTACGCCGGTGGCGTCTGTCATCCTGCTGGCCCTTATCTGGCTGGGACGGGATTTTCTGCCCTGCTTTATCGTGTGGCTGATGGTGCTGCCGGTCGTGTGGGCCAATGTTTCTGCCGGGATTGAAGCGGTGGATAAAAGCCTGCTGGAGGTTGCCCGCCTGTATCGCTTTTCCTGGGGACGGAAGCTGCGAAGAATCTATGTACCGTCCGTCATGCCCTATTTTCTCTCCGCCCTGCGTACCGGCATGGGCCTCGCCTGGAAGGCTGGTGTGGCGGCAGAGGTGCTGACTGTACCCGTGAAGTCCATCGGGCGGTATTTATACGAATCCAAGCTGTATTTGGAGACAACTGACCTGTTTGCGTGGACGGTGGTCGTGGTGCTTTGCAGTCTTGGGCTGGAAAAGCTGATGCTGG
Source organism: Oscillospiraceae bacterium (assembly GCA_021202795.1). Lineage (GTDB taxonomy): Bacteria > Bacillota > Clostridia > Oscillospirales > Oscillospiraceae > CAJOIG01. Next base: position 1,275 of record JAJQCH010000059.1, on the reverse strand, counting down.
CTGCCATTGGGCGGCTGGACAAACGCTGGAACAGGGGAGGGCAGGCATGATTTATTATGACGCTGTTACCCTGGCCTATGACGGCGCACCTGTGCTGGAGGATTTCTCCCTCCATATAGCGCCGGGGACGCATATAGCTTTTATGGGGCCTTCCGGCTGCGGAAAATCCTCCACGCTGAATCTGGCGGCAGGGCTTTTGACTCCGTTTTGCGGCACTGTGCGGGTGAAAGCAGAAAGGCTTTCTTATGCGTTCCAGGAGCCGCGCCTGTTGCCTTGGTTGACGGCAGAGGAAAACGTTAATGCAGTCCTATCAGACAAGATGGAGACAATGCCAAAGGCACTGGAATGGCTGGCGGCTGTGGGCCTTGCAGACGCGGCGGAAAAGCGGTCAGCGGAGCTATCCGGCGGTATGCGTCAGCGGGTGAATCTGGCGCGCGCCCTGGCCTATGATGGGGATGCGCTTCTCTTGGACGAACCGCTGGAGGGCCTTGACAAGCCCCTTCAGGCGGAAATGCTGTCCCTCCTGCGTCGATGCACGGAAGGGAAAACTCTTCTCTTGGCCACCCACGACCAGGCCCAGGCCCAGGCACTCGGTTGTCAGATACTGTATTATCAGGATAAAACATTCATTTCTAAAGAATGATTTGCCACAAAAACACCCAGGCAGTTCGCCTGGGTGCTTGTGATAATTGAAGCTCGCTTAATTTGGGACGGTGTCGTCCTGCTCAATCCACTCATGTACGTCGGTGATGCAGACACCGTCCTCGCCAAGGCGGGCAATCACCTGCGTGATTCCCGCATTAATGATTAGACGGCGGCACATAGCGCATGAAGTGGTGTCTGTGAGACACTGACCGGTCTTGGCGTCCCGGCCTACCAGGTACATGGTGGCGCCAATCATGTCCCGCCGTGCGGCTGATATGATGGCATTCGCCTCTGCGTGGACAGATCGGCACAGTTCATACCGCTGACCAGAGGGAATTTGCAGCTCTTCCCGGTGGCACACACCCAAATCAACGCAGTTGCGTCGGCCTCTGGGCGCACCATTGTAGCCGGTGGCCAGGATCTCGTCGTTTTTTACGATAATGGCCCCATAAGTGCGCCGCAGGCAGGTGGAGCGTTCCCGCGCGGCGTCCGCAATGTCTAAATAATAATCAATTTTCTTTCTGCGTTCCATACAGCCCTCCGTGAGATAAAATGAAATATTAATACTATTATAAGCGCAAATTGCAAGTGCAAGTTGGACACTCGGTAGAATGAATTTATGAACCTTGG
>JAJQCH010000007.1 GCA_021202795.1 Oscillospiraceae bacterium | reverse complement strand
GGACTCTATTGAAGCTTTTCGCGGATGTGTTCAACTTGCACTTGCAATTTTCGTGTATATATAATATATTCATCTAAATTATTTAAAATTCAATCATTACTGACAGGAGAGTGTATAACCATGACAAAGAACCCCATTTTCAAGGGCGCGGCTACTGCCCTGATCACGCCGCTGAACGAAAACGGTATCGACTTTCCCGCCTTTGGCCGTCTGATCGACTGGCAGATCGAGCAGGGCATTAATGCTCTGGTTATCGTGGGAACCACCGGCGAGGGAGCTACCCTGAACCATCAGGAGCATTGCGCCGCCATTCAGTACGCCGTGGAGCGGGCTGCCGGGCGCGTACCCATCATTGCCGGTACCGGTTCCAACGACACCGCCTATTCCATCGAGCTGACCCGCTTCGCCTGCGGTGTGGGTGCGGACGCCATGCTGGTAGTTACCCCCTATTATAACAAGGCCACACAGAAGGGCCTTATCGCCTCCTTCTCCGCCATCGCGGACGCCTCCACCAAGCCTCTCATCCTCTATAACGTTCCCTCCCGCACCGGCGTGAACATTGAGCCGTCCACCTATGCAGCGCTGGCCGACCATCCCAACATTACCGCCATCAAGGAGGCCAACAGCAATATCTCCAAGATCGTGGAAACCGCCTCTCTGGTGGGCGACAAGCTGGACATCTATTCCGGCAACGACGACCAGATCGTTCCCATCCTGGCCATGGGCGGATCCGGCATCATCTCCGTTCTCTCAAACATCATGCCCGCCCAGACGGTGGAAATCTGCACTCGTTTCTGGGCCGGAGACGTGGCTGGCAGCGCCCAGCTCCAGTGTGAGCTTCTGCCCATGATAAACGCCCTGTTCTGCGAGGTGAACCCTATCCCCGTAAAGGCGGCTATGGCCGCCATGGGCTTCTGTGAAAACTACGTCCGTCTGCCCCTGACGCCCATGGAAAGCGGCCACGAGGCCGCCATGCTGGAGCTGATGCGGGGCCACGGCCTGATTGCCTGAGGCGCGGCTATGAATATCATCGTCCATGGCTGCACGGGCCGCATGGGAACCATTCTCACCGAGTTGATTCAGACCCCTGAAAGCGGTCACACCCTGGCCGCCGGAATCGCACCCTCTGCCGGACAGTACACCGCCCTGGAAACCTACAAGGGCAAGGCAGACTGCGTCATAGATTTCTCCTCCCACACCGCCACAGCAGCGCTGACCGCCTGGTGCGTCTGGCATGAGATACCGCTGGTCATTGCAACCACCGGTCAGACGGAGGAGGAAAAGTCCCTGATACACGCCGCCGGAAAACAGATCCCTCTGTTTTTCGCCGCCAATATGTCCATTGGTGTAGCTGTGCTTTCAAGCCTTGCCCGGCAGGCCGCCGCTATGTTCCCGGAGGCGGACATAGAAATCATCGAACGGCACCACAACCAGAAGCAGGACATTCCCAGCGGCACGGCGCTGCTGCTGGCCTCCTCCCTGCGTCAGGCAAGGCCGGAGGCAGAGCTGGTCATAGGCCGCCACGAAAACGGCAAGCGGGTCAAAAATGAAATCGGCATCCACTCCCTGCGCTACGGCAACGAGGTGGGTACCCACGAAATCATTATTTCCGACGGCAGCGAGACCATCACCCTCAAGCACGAGGCGGAAAACCGCTCTCTGTTCGCCCGCGGGGCGCTGGCGGCGGCGGCCTTCCTCCAGGGAAAGGAGCCGGGACTTTACACCATGACCGATCTTGTAGCCGCTGGATAAGGAGAGAACAGAGCAATGACTGCACAGGAAATCATTCAGCATATCGCTCAGGCGGAGAAGAAAACGCCTGTGAAGCTATACATCAGGGAAACCGCCCCTATCGACTACGGCAGCGCCAAGGTTTTTGGAGCCGGGGACAAAATCGTGTTCGGTGACTGGCGGGAGCTGGGGCCTGTTATCCAGGCCAATCAGGACAAAATCGCGGACATCGTCGTGGAAAACAACTGCCGCAACAGCGCCATTCCCCTGCTGGACATGAAGGACATCCCCGCCCGCATCGAGCCGGGAGCCATTATTCGGGAGCAGGTGGACATCGGCCCCAACGCCGTCATTATGATGGGCGCGGTGATAAACATCGGCGCGGTCGTTGGCGAAGGCACCATGATAGACATGGGGGCCATTCTGGGCGGACGGGCCACTGTTGGAAAAAACTGCCACATCGGTGCAGGGGCCGTGCTGGCCGGGGTCATAGAACCTGCCTCCGCCACACCCGTTATCATCGAGGACAATGTCCTGGTGGGAGCCAACGCCGTCATTATCGAGGGCGTCCATGTGGGGGCTAACTCTGTGGTAGCCGCCGGGGCCGTGGTCATCGAGGACGTGCCGGAGGGCATGGTGGTGGCCGGGTGTCCGGCGCGGGTCATCAAGAAAAAGGACGAATCCACAACCCAAAAGACCGCTTTGGAGGATGCGCTGCGAACGCTGTAAAAAACATCCAAAAGGACGCTTACACGACCATGAACACAACTCAGCCTGATTTCATTTCCATGGCAACAGAACTCGCCCCGTGGCTGACAGAGCTGCGGGGCCGTTTCCACCGCCGCCCAGAGCTTGGCGACCGGGAATATACCACCGCCGGGGTCATAGAATCCGCTCTTTCCCATCTGGACATCGGCCACGAAAGACTGCTGGACACCGCCGTGGTAGGGCTATTATCCGGCGGCAGACCGGGACGGACGGCGGCCTTTCGGGCGGACATGGACGCTCTGCCCATTCAGGAGCAAACCGACGCCCCCTTCGCTTCGGTGGTTCCGGGCTGTATGCACGCCTGCGGACATGATTTCCATATGACCGCCACCCTGGGTGCGGCGGCGCTGCTGGCCCAGTGCCGGGAGCGGCTGCCGGGGAATGTAAAGCTGCTGTTTCAGCCGGCGGAGGAGGGCATTGGTGGCGCGGAGCGGATGATCGCCGCTGGCTGCCTGGAAAATCCCCACGTTGACGCGGTTTTCGGCTGCCACGTCTCCCCCGACCTGCCCGCCGGAACGGTGGGTATTCGCTACGGCAAGTTTTACGCCGCCTCCAACCCCTTCGCCATTCGCTTTCTGGGCCGAAGCGCCCACGGCGCGGAACCGGAGAAGGGGGCGGACGCCATCGCCGCCGCTTCTACTGTATGTGCGCTGCTGGCGCTGCGCCAGACGCTTACGGAGAAGAACGGCCCCACCGTCATTTCTGTTGGCATATTCCAGGGCGGGGATGCGGAGAATATCATCGCCGAACACGCGCACATTCAGGGTATTATCCGTACCTTGGGGCCGGAGGCGCGCCGTCAGGCCACCGCCGCCGTTCGCCAGACTGCCCTGGATGCGGCGGAAAAATACGGCGTCCAGGCAGACGTTCACATCCGGGAGAGTTATCCCGGCGTGGTGAATCACGACAACATGAGTCTTCTGGCCGAGCGAGCCGCCCGCTCCCTTCTGGGCGACAGTCAGGTAACGGTTCTTTCCTGCCCCACCATGACCACGGAGGATTTCGGCTACTTTATCGAAAACACCCCCGGCTGCTTTTATCACTTTGGCGTAGGCGGAGATTATCCCCTTCATAGCGACCATTTCCTCCCCGACAGCCGCCTGCTCCCCCTGGCCGCCGCCGCTCATGCGGCGGTGATATGGGAATATCTCACAAATCCAGGTGCCAGAGATTAAACAGCGCCGGGCTACTGGCTCACGACAGCAGCATGGCCCCCAGCATGATAAGCAGATCCTTGTCCCCGCTCTCCCGGTACATCAGATACAATATCAGCGCCAATATGAGATCATCGGTTTCCATATCGATGGTCTCTATTTTTTTGAACAGCCCTTCCAACGCGCCGGAGAAAGGATCTCTCGCCCCTCCCCTGGACGGTGCAGGAGAGGACTCCGGAGACGGGCTGTTTTGCCCATTCTCCGGGGCCGTCGCCGCTCTGGTTCCCCATGCTCCGCTATAGGCCATCGCCGCTCCCTCCGTATTCCCGCATCACCGCCCCGGCGATATGCACCATTTGGGCGATTTTCATGGCACGATCCAGCTTCTCCTGCTTTTCCGGGCGCATATAGGGCCGCATGGCCATCAACAGGGCGGCGGATTTGCTGTTTTTCTCCTCCCCTCCGGAAAATATCTTTCCCAGCGCAGACAGAAGCCGCGTGTCTCCGCCCGGCATAGCAAGCCCATTCGCCTCTGGCGCGGGCGGGGAATCCTCGCCCGACTCCGATGCGGATTCGTTTGCTCCTCCCATCAAGCCCTTGGCCATTTGTGCAATTTTTCCCATCTGCTCCGGGTCAGACAGCACAGCGGAAATTCTATCGCTCAAATCACTGTCCATCCCGCACCGCCTTTTCCACCTGGGCGGCGAAGCTCCTGCCCTCCGGGGTGGACAAAATGCCCTTCAGCATACTGGCCAGCGCCTGCGCATCTCCCTGCTGGGCCGCCTTCGTTAGACGTTCTCCGTCCACCTTGGCAGCCAATTCGGCTCCCACTTCCGAGGACACCAGCTTTTCCAGCGCGGCGCCGTTCTTTCCCTGTCGTACCTGCCGGGCGCATTTTTCCAGATCGATGTCCTGCTTCATATAAAAATCCCCCCTCTGCTGTCCCATACTATGCGGGCCGAGCAAAGGGGGTGATTCATTTTTTGCTGGTTCAGATATTAATTCAGGTATTCATATAACCGCATGAACATCGTGGCGACCTCGGCACGGGTGGCGGCGGCAGTGGGATTGATTTTGCTGTTGTTATCGCCCTGAATAATGCCAATGTTCACCATGGCGTTCACCGCATCCTTGGCATAGCTGGCAACACTGGAGCTGTCGCTGAAAGACACGCTGCTGGTGGACAGGTTCATACCAAGCTGCTCTGTCAGGTAGTTATAAATAATAACACATATATCCTGGCGGGAAATCGCATTGCCAGGGCTGAACGTGGTGGAGGACGTGCCGTTCACAATGTCGTTCAGATACGCCCACTGGGCATAGCCGCTGCAATAGCTAACGCTTGCCCCGGTCAGATCGGTGAAGGGGCAGACATACACCAACGTCTTGCCGTTATAAACCGAGCGCACATAGCCGGTGGATCCGTTATAGCTGACCTGATACCACACAACGCCGTCCTCGCTTTTGTCGGCGGAAACCGTGCTGAGAACGTGAATGTACTGCCCGCTGGCAGCAAGGCTTGTGACCTGGCTGCTGCTGGTAGTGGTATCCGACCGAACGATAATGTCCGTGCCGTTCGTCATACCCACCGTGCCGGACCAGCTCTCAAAGGTGTTGCTGACGCCTGCAAAGCGGCCCAGAAGGGTGATAAACTGCGCTCTGGTCATGCTGCTGTTAGGCGAGAAGGTGGTAGACGTGACGCCCACCATCAGCTCCTTGGCATAGACGAAGCCAACCGCTGCGGCATACCAACTGGAGTTAGAGACGTCCGTAAAGGGCAGAGAAATTTCCGCCGAAATGGTGTGGTCAGCCTTGACGTTGCTGAAGGTATAGCTTGTTTCGGAGGTTCCTATGCTGGTTCCGTCTACCTTCACATCGCCCAAGGTATATCCCGACAGAGAAGAAATGGTGAAGGTCACGCTGCCTCCCGACAGGACGCTGACCGACCCAGAGGGTGAAATAAAGCCGTAAGGATCGTCCACCGTGATGGTGTACATGGTACCAAATTTTATTTTATATGTGACGACGTTGCTGGCAATGCATCCATCTGCCACCGCAAAAGCCTTGATGGTCATGCCATCCGTCACAGTAATGCTGGTGGACGATGTCACCTTGCTGCTGGAAGTGGAGGGCGTTGACCCGTTGGTGGTGTAATAAATGGTCTCCCCGTCATCACATTCCAGGGTGACAGCGGTGCCGGAGGCCACATAGTAATAGCTGCCGGACTGGTATATACCGCTGCTGCCGGTCGTCACGACCTCCGGGTCGCTGACCTGGGTAACGGTTTTATACAAGGCCATACTGTTATCATAGCCGTCCACCACTGCAATGGCCCGAATGGTGGTTTCCCCCGTTATCTTAAAGGAACCGGTGTATTTAGTGCTGCTGGAAGTGGGAGCAGTGCCATCGGTGGTATAATAGATAACGGCGGAGCTGTCCGTGTGGGACAGGGTCACAGTGGCGCTGCCCGCACTGGTGGAAGTGACGGTCATGGTGGGGGCGGCGGCATAGCTCAGGCCCGCATCATCGCTGGGAGCGCTCACGTTGGGCTTGCTGCTGCAGCTCCGGCGATAAATGGCATAGCCACGATTCAAATAATAACTTGTCAGGGTACTCAGAGTGGTTATTTTGTCATAGCTTTTGCCTTCGATGGCCTCACCATAGCAGGTAACGCGCATCTTGCAGGGCGTCTGCTCAGTGATCTCCACGGAAACGATGTTGCCGTCCGAATCATAGCCGATGTCGGTGACAAGCATGACATGGCTGGAGGGGTTATTAATCGCGTCGCCCACCTGAAGCTTTTGAATATCCGTGCCAATATAGGAGGAGAAATTCAACAGGCTGGTGCAGGTGCAGCGATAAGGCAGATCCCAGGCATAGGATACAAAGCCGGAGCAGTCGCTGCCGTAATAAGGAGCAGTGCGGGAATAAGTAGAATAGCTTGAGTAGAACACGCTGGAGGAGTCGGCGACCGCCTCTAAAAATTCCGCCAGCGTCAGATCCCAGCCCACATAGCCGGTGCTGACCGCCTGGGAATAGGGTACGCCTTTATAGGTCTTTCCCGCCTGGAAATAGCCGTAGGTAATCGTGCCGTCCGTGGCCTCCACCTTGGAGCCGGAGCTGGAGTTGGAACTGACATAGGACGAGTTGTCGCCGCCCCAGGAATACCTGGTCTCAAGGCACGTCCATGTCACCTCCGCCATCTGCTGCGCACGGAGAACGATGTTCTGCTGATTGGTGGTCAGAGAGCCGGTTAAAACCTCAGAGGTGCTGGCAAGCATAAAGCTGGAGGCAGAGGTCGTGGACTCATAGTCCTCCAGCACCTCCTGCTTTTCCTCATATTCGTCGGATTCCAAAAATTCAGCTTCGTTGGCAAGCTGCTCGGAATCGGACAGCCCCGTCTGGGCCGCGTTCAGCTCAGACTGGTGCAGGCTGTAGGTTTGCAGGCTGAAGCTGCCCTCGAACAGGGCGGAAAGAGACGTCTGCCAGGTGCCATCGTCGTTCACCACTACCAGATAATCTCCATCCGGGTAGCAGCTCGTAATGCCAGAGAGCAGGGCGCTGTCAACACCCTCTGCGTACAGAGTATAATTCAGCACCGAGCCGGTCAAATAAAGGTTTCCATATTCCGTGGGAATAAGCCCCTTCAGGCTGGAGGGACTGTCCAGGGTCTCCAGCTCGCCGCTTTCCATATCGTAGGAATAGACCGCGCCGCCGGCCATGAACCGCAGTTCCTGTCCCATCACATACATCTGCTTGATATAGGTTCCAAAGTCATAGACGGTTTCCGCCGTGCTACCGCCAGCGTCCATGCGATATACAACGCCGGACACCGTATAGTACAGATACCCGTCGGACAGATTCAGGTTCCTTGCGTCCACATCCGCCAGAAGGGTCGCGCTGCCGTCTATATCCAGATAGAGACCGTCCTCGCTGTAATAGAAGCTGCTACCAGAGGTCAGCGTCGTGCCGCCGCCGAGAATGGCAGCCACCGTGTTGCCCGGCTCCGTCCAGGGCCAGGTTTTATGCGCTGACTCATCCTCTGACTCTTCAGACTCCTCCGACTCTTCCTCCAGTTCGTCCGAGCTTTCCTTGATCTCTTCCCCGGTCTCATCGGAGGACTCATCAGAGGACTCATCTTCAGCCTCATCAGCGGTCTCATCAGACGCCTCGTCCTCCGCAGTGTCAGACGAATCCTCCGAAGCCTCCTTGTCAGCTTCGGCGTCTTCCTCGACATCACCCGACTCATCCTCGGACGTCGAGGCGTCCTCCGAGTCGTCGGTACTGTCTTCCACCGACGCAGGAGTCTCCTCCGTTACGGAAGTGTCCTCGCTGTCCACCGTGGCAGGCGGAGTCTCCTGGGCAAAAGCAATCCCCACGCCCAGGGAGAGTATAATAGTCATTACCAAAAGCAATGATGTTATCTTATGGAATACAGACATAATTATCCTCCATAATAAACGTCACAATACCCGCCGACGCTTCGCGTCTTTGGGTATATATAAGGCCCACACGCCTCTATATGTCACACATTATACCAGAGACACAGTGGAATTGCAAGAACTTTTTGTTTCCGATTTGTAACTATTTGATACTTCTCCCCTTCTATTAGTCCTAAGCCGACCGCCGCCGGGAAAACCCGGCGGCGGCCAAACAGTATTCTATAGTCGCAATCAATTTCAGTTCACAGCACCCGCAGGCGTTTTACGTTGGGGACGGCGGCCAGCTTCAGAGCCAGATCCTCGCCGATGTTGCTGCCAAGGTCAATGACAGTGTAAGCAACAGAGCCTTTAGCCTTATTCTGCATATGCTCGACGTTGATGTTCTCCGCGCCGATAAGGTCAAGGAAGCTGTTCAGCATACGGGGGATATTATCGTGGATGATGCAGACGCGGCAGGCGCCGGCGCGTTCCAGCTTCAGCTCCGGCAGGTTCACGGAGTTGTGGACATTGCCGTCCAGGAGGTAATCTGCCAGCTCCTGCGCGGCCATGACGGCGCATTTATCCTCGCTCTCCGGGGTGGAGGCGCCCAGGTGCGGGAAGGCCACGACGCCCTTGGCGCCGATGACCTTGTCGTCCGGGAAGTCGGTGACGTAGCGGGCCACCTTGCCGGAGGCAAGGGCCGCGAGAATTGCATCGCTGTCCACCAGGCCGCCGCGCGCAAGGTTAATGACACGCACGCCGTCCTTCATCTGAGAAAACGCCTTGGCGTCCAGCATATGATGGGTGGATTCGTTGTGATGCACCTGAATCAGCACATAGTCACTCTCACGGTAAATGGTGGCCAAGTCTTCCGCGTGCTTCACATCGCTGGAAAGCCGCCAGGCCGCCTCCACAGAGAGATAGGGGTCATAGCCCCAGACGGTCATGCCGAGGTTCGCGGCGGTGTTCGCAATCTGCGCGCCGATGGCCCCAAGTCCGATGACGCCCAGGGTCTTGCCCATAATCTCCGGGCCAACGAAGGCCTTTTTGCCGGCCTCCACCTCGGCGGTCACGTCCGGGTGTCCGGCGAGGCCCTTGGCCCAGATAACGCCCTCCACCAGATCGCGGGATGCCAGCACCAGCGAGCAGATGGCAAGCTCCACCACAGCCTGGGCGTTCGCCCCGGCGGTATTGAAGACGGCGATACCCTCCTCCGTGCAGCGATCGGTGGGGACGTTGTCTGTTCCCACGCCGGCGCGGGCGATGGCGACGAGGCTCTTGTTAAACTCCATGTCGTGAATCTTCGCCGAGCGGAGGAGCAGACCGGCGGGATCCGCGGACTCGTTATTCACAAGGAATCCCTTGGCCGCCAGGATGTTCAGACCCTGGCGGGCGATGTTGTTCATGGTTTTTATTTCATACATGATGCTTTACCTCAAATTCTTTCATATAATCTGCCAATGCCTTCACGCCCTCCATGGGCTGCGCGTTATACAGGGAGGCGCGGATGCCGCCCACACTGCGGTGGCCCTTCAAATTCATCAGGCCACGGGCCTGGCCCTCCTTCGCGAACTGCGCGTCCAAATCCGCATCCCCGGTACGGAAGGTGATGTTCATATCGCTGCGGGAATCCACGCGGGCGCAGGGCTTATAGAGAGTGCTGTTGTCGATGATGTCGTAGATCATCTGGGCCTTCTCGTGTTTGATGGCCTCCATCCCGGCCACGCCGCCCTGCTTTTCCAGCCAGTCCAGCGTCAGGCCCAGCATATAGATGCACCAGCAAGGGGGCGTGTTGTACATACTGTCCTTGTCGATCATGGTCTTATAGCTGAGCATCAGGGGGGTGATGGGCATTTCACGCCCGGCCAGGGCCTTGTCCATGATGACCACGGTGACGCCGGCAGGAGCCATATTCTTCTGCGCGCCGGCCAGAATGAGGCCGTATTTGGACACATCCACCGGGCGGGAGAGGATCTCCGAACTCATATCGCACACCAGGGGTGCCTCCGTCTGAGGGATATAATCCCAGGCGGTGCCATAGATGGTGTTGTTGGCGCAGTAATAGAAATATTTTGCGCCCGGCGTCAGATCAAGCTGCTCCTGCCGGGGAATGTAGGAGAAATTGTCCTCCTGAGAGGAGGCAGCCACATGGATGTCGCCGTATTTTTTTGCCTCCTTCATGGCGATATTGGCGAAGTTGCCGGTGACGGCATAATCCGCCGTGCCGTCCTCCAGCAGATTCAGGGGAACCATGGAAAATTGCAGAGACGCCCCGCCCTGGAGAAACAGAATCTCATGGGTGTCCGGCACCGCCAGAGCCGCTTTCAGCTTGGCCTTCGTCGCGTCGAAAATTTCCTGGAAAAAGGTGCTGCGGTGGCTCATTTCCATGACAGACATACCGCTGCCGTTGTAGTTGAGTATTTCCGCTGCGGCCCGCTCCAGCGCCTCCTGGGGCAATACGGACGGCCCGGCAGAAAAGTTGAATACTTCTTCCCGTTTCATGTCGTTATACCTCGTTTGATTTATTTAGGCGCATTGTAAAATGAAACTGCAATAGTAAAAAGAATATCCATAGTGATGAA
>JAJQCH010000008.1 GCA_021202795.1 Oscillospiraceae bacterium | reverse complement strand
GATTCAATTGCTATGGATTTTTTAGGTGTTCAACTTCATTTTACAATCGACCAATTCTTTTCTTATTCTGTGATTCGAGTATATCTCTTTCTCTCCGTCATCCGCAACCAATTCCGACGAACGGCAGGATTTTTGCCGTCAACAACACGCAGTGCCTCGTCATGTCCGGATGAGGTACGTCTTGTCTCATTAGGAAAACTTATGCTATTCTTCAAAAGTTACATATTGTGTCCGCCTGACGGGGTTTCCACTGGGGAATGTGCCGTTTTTCTCTCTGGTGGCTTGAAAGGGGAGTGAGAATCCTTTATAATAGGTACACAGGGTATGGCGCTGGGTTGTTCTGGCAGACATGATACCTATAATACAACAGCATACGGGATCAGACCTTGAGCATGGACGATCCATCGCCCAGAGACTTTTTTGTGCCAAGCCGATGGGGAATCCTCTCCCCCGGCAGACAAACGGAGAAAGATTGAGGTTCAAAGCATGACAAAGTACATTTTCGTGACTGGCGGCGTCGTTTCCGGCCTTGGCAAGGGCATCACCGCCGCTTCCCTGGGGCGGCTTTTGAAGTCCCGCGGACTGAAGGTCGCCGCCCAAAAGCTGGATCCTTACATAAACGTAGATCCCGGCACCATGAGTCCCTATCAGCACGGGGAGGTCTACGTCACCGAGGACGGCGCGGAGACCGACCTTGACCTGGGCCACTATGAGCGGTTTATCGACGAGGATTTGAACAAATACTCAAATCTGACCACCGGCAAGGTATATTGGAACGTGCTGAACAAGGAGCGCCGGGGGGAGTATCTTGGCAGCACCGTGCAAATCATTCCCCACATCACCAACGAGATAAAAGCCTTTATATATAACGTGGGCAAAAAAACCAACGCCGACGTGGTCATCACAGAAATCGGCGGTACTACAGGCGACATCGAGAGCCAGCCCTTTTTGGAGGCCATCCGCCAGGTAGGCCATGAGGTAGGACCGCACAACGCCCTGTTTATCCACGTCACCCTGGTTCCCTTTCTTCACGGCAGCAATGAACACAAAACAAAGCCCACCCAGCACTCCGTCAAGGAGCTTCAGGGCATGGGCATCGCCCCGGACATTATCGTCCTGCGCAGCGACGTGCCGATTCAGGACGACGGCATTTTCCGTAAAATCGCCATGTTCTGCAACGTGAAGCCGGAGTGCGTCATTGAAAACCTCACCATCCCCGTACTGTACGAGGCCCCTCTTATGCTGGAGCGGAGCGATTTTTCCGGCATTGTGTGCCGGGAGCTTGGCATCTGGACAAAGGCCCCGGATTTAAGCGAGTGGCAGGCCATGGTGGACAGCATCCACAGCCTTTCCCACACCGTATCCATCGCCCTGGTAGGAAAATATGTTCAGCTTCACGACGCCTATCTTTCCGTGTCCGAAGCTCTCAAGCACGCGGGCTATACCAAGGGAACCAGCATAGACATTCACTGGATAGACTCCAAGACCGTCACCCCGGAAACGGTGGACAGTCTGTTTTCCGGCATAGACGGCATTTTGGTTCCCGGCGGCTTCGGCAATCGGGGCATCGAAGGGAAAATTCTGGCCGCTCAGTATGCAAGAGAACACAAAATCCCCTACCTGGGCCTGTGCCTCGGTATGCAGATTGCAGTGATAGAATTTGCCCGCCATGTGGCCGGTATGGAAGGAGCCAACTCCCGTGAGTTTGACGAATACGCTCCCTACCGGGTCATCGACTTCATGCCCGGCCAGAATGACGAGATCGACAAGGGCGGCACGCTCCGCCTGGGGGCTTATCCCTGCCATATCAAGCCCGGCACCATGATGGAAAAATGCTATGGCACGCTGGAAATATCCGAGCGTCACCGGCATAGATATGAATTTAATAACGACTACCGCCAGCGCCTGGAGGAGGCGGGCCTTATCATCAGCGGCCTGTCCCCGGACAGTCGCCTGGTGGAGACCATTGAGGTCGCCGATCACCCCTTCTTCGTCGGCGTGCAGTATCACCCGGAATTTAAGAGCCGCCCCAACCGGGCACATCCTCTGTTCGTGGGCTTCGTGTCGGCTGCTCTGGACAATTCCCCCAACCGAAAGGAGTAATTCCATGTGCGGAATCGTCGGCTTTGTCGGCGCTGAACCCGCCGCTCCCATCCTGCTGGACGGACTGGAACGGCTGGAATACCGAGGCTATGACTCCGCAGGCGTTGCCGTTCTGTCCCCGGAGGGACACCTGCAGATTGAAAAGTGCAAGGGCCGCCTGGCCGTTTTACGGCAAAGGCTGGCCGAGCAGGCTCCTATGACAGGCTGCGTAGGCATCGGTCACACCCGCTGGGCCACCCATGGGGAGCCAAACGACACAAACTCCCATCCCCACATCAGCGAAAATGGCAAGGTCGCGATCGTTCACAACGGCATCATCGAAAACTATGTGGAAATCAAGGAGTTCCTGCTCCACAAGGGCGTCCGCTTCCGCTCTGACACGGATTCGGAGGTAGTGGCCCAGCTTCTGGAATATTACTTCACCAACAGCGCGGACATCATGGACGCGGTGTATCAGGTATTGGAACGGATAGACGGCTCCTATGCCCTGGGCATTTTATGTGCGGACGCGCCGGATCGCTTTATCGCTGCCCGGAAGGACGCCCCCCTGCTCCTTGGCTATGGAGACGGGTGCAGCTTCATCGCCTCGGACGTAACGGCCATCATCCGCCACACCCGGAATGTGTCCTATATGGAGGACGGAGAGGTGGCCGTGCTGACAAAGGACGGCATAGCCGTCTACGACCGGCTGCGCCGCCCCATCGAGAAGGAGCGCCATTTCGTAGATTGGGACGTTTCCGCCGCAGAAAAGGGCGGATACGCCCACTTCATGCTCAAGGAGATCATGGAGCAGCCGGAGGCCGTCCGACATACCGTCGCCCCCCGGCTCCAGGACGGACGTGTGGTTTTCGAGGAGCTTTCCTTCGGTGCAGAATATATCAAAAGCCTCTCCCGCATTTTCATCATCGCCTGCGGCTCCTCCTATCATGTGGGGATGCTGGGGAAATATAACCTGGAAAAGCTGACGCGGGTTCCTGTGGAGGTGAGTCTGGGTTCGGAATTTCGATACAGCGACCCCCTTGTGGGGCCGGACACCCTGGTCATTGTCATCAGCCAGTCCGGAGAGACCCTGGACACCATGGCCGCCCTGCGGGAGGCCAAAAAGCGGAGTGCCCACATCCTGTCCATCGTGAACGTGGTGGGCAGCTCCATTGCCCGCGAGTCCGACGACGTTCTCTACACCTGGGCCGGGCCGGAAATTGCCGTAGCTACCACCAAGGCCTACAGCACACAGCTTGTGCTGCTGGATATGCTTGGCCTATACATGGCGGACATCCTGGGCCGGGTAGACCCGGCGGAATACGCCGCCATCATAGCAGAGCTGGAGGCGCTGCCCGGCAAGATGGAGTCCGTTTTGCAGGACGTGGAGCGCTATCAGTATCTGGCCTCCCGATATTTTAACCACGACAGCGTGTTCTTTATTGGCCGGAACCTGGACTACGCCCTGGGGCTGGAAGGCTCCCTGAAGCTGAAGGAAATATCCTACATCCATTCCGAGTCCTACGCCGCCGGGGAGCTGAAGCACGGCACTATTTCCCTTATCGAGAAGGGAACGCTGGTCATGGCTCTGGCTACCTATGCGCCGCTTTTCGACAAAGCCGTTTCCAACATCGTGGAGGTCAAGGCCAGAGGCGCGGACGTAGTGGCTCTGACCACGGAGAGCCAGCGGGAGGAGATGGAGAAAATCACCCCCAACATTTTGGCCATCCCGGACACTCATTTGATTTTACAGCCCAGCCTGGGGGTCGTTCCCCTCCAGCTTTTCGCCTATTACATTGCCCTGCAGCGAGGCTGCGATATAGATAAACCCAAAAACCTGGCAAAATCTGTCACTGTGGAGTGAGTATCATCCCATGAAAAAAGAAATTTATGAAAATCCCCTGTGCGCCCGGTACGCCTCCCGCACCATGCAGCACATCTTCTCCCCCGATTTCAAGTTCTCCACCTGGCGCCGCCTTTGGATCGCTCTCGCGGAGAGTGAGCAGGAGCTGGGTCTGCCCATCACCGATGAGCAGATAGAGGAAATGAAAGCCCATGTGGACGACATCGACTACGACAAGGCGGCGGAATACGAAAGCCGCCTGCGCCATGACGTAATGGCCCATATCCGCACCTACGGCGACCTTTGCCCCAAGGCAAAGCCCATTATCCACCTGGGGGCCACCTCCTGCTATGTGGGCGACAACACGGACATCATTCAGCTTCGCGAGGGCCTTATCCAGATACGGAAGCTGCTGGTGAACGCCATCGACGCCCTGACCGCCTTCGCCCGGACGAACAAGGACGTTCCCACCCTGGCCTATACCCATTATCAGGCCGCCCAGCCTACCACCGTGGGAAAGCGGGCCTGCCTGTGGCTCCAGGATCTGCTGATGGATCTGGAGCGGCTGGAATTTGAGCTTGACCACCTGCGGCTGCTGGGCGGCAAGGGAACCACCGGCACCGGGGCCAGCTTTTTGGAGCTGTTCGGCGGCGACGGGGAAAAGGTGGTGGCCCTGGAAGAAAAAATTGCCGCGAAAATGGGCTTTTCCGCCTGTATGCCTGTGTCCGGCCAGACCTATTCCCGCAAGGTGGACGCCTATGTGCTGAATGTTCTGGCAGACATCGCCCAGAGTATGTGCAAAATGGCCACCGATCTGCGGCTTTTGGCCCATATGAAGGAATTTGACGAGCCGTTCGAGGCCGAGCAGGTCGGCTCCTCTGCCATGGCGTATAAGCGCAATCCCATGCGCTGCGAGCGGGTCTGCTCCCTGTCCCGGTATGTGATAAACGCCGTACGCAACACGGCGGACACCGCATCTGCACAGTGGCTGGAACGGACGCTGGACGATTCTGCCAACCGGCGGATAACTCTGCCGGAGGCGTTTCTCGCCACGGACGGGGCTTTGACGCTCATCATCAACGTCATCCGGGGCGGTCGGATATATCCCAAGGTGATGGAAAAGCATCTGAACGAGGAAATGCCCTTCATGGCCACGGAAAACATCCTCATGCACGCCGTCACCCAAGGAGGCGACCGGCAGGAGCTGCATGAAGCCATCCGTCAGCACTCCCAAGCCGCCGCTGCCAAGGTGAAGCTGGAAGGCGGTGAGAACGACCTTCTGGATCGGCTTCTGGCCGACCCGGCCTTCCACCTGACCCAGGAGGATCTGGAAAAGGTTCTGGACGTGCGGAAATTCGTGGGCCTGGCCCCGGAGCAGACCCAGACCTTCCTTGACCAGTACGCAGAGCCTGTGCTGAGGCGCTACGCCGACGACCTGGGTATCCAGGCCACTACGAACGTATAACATTTTCCACAAGGAAACTTTAAAGGAGAGACACGCAAATGATTACAGCAGTCGTGGGAATCAACTGGGGCGACGAGGGCAAGGGCCGCATAGTTGACCTGCTCAGCAGCCAGTACGACATCGTATCCCGTTACCAGGGCGGCAACAACGCCGGTCACACCGTGGTCAACGAACGGGGCAAGTTCATTTTGAATCTTCTGCCCTCCGGCATCCTGCGCCCGGAGACCGTGAACGTCATGGGTCCCGGCATGGTCATCGACCTGGAGCATCTGGCCGGAGAGACCGCAGCCCTCCTGGAAAAAGGGGTGGAGGTCGGCCCCAACAACCTGAAAATCAGCGACCGGGCCACCGTATGCCTGCCCTATCACAAGCTGCTGGACGGCCTGGAAGAGGATCGGATGGGGGACAAAAAGCAAGGCTCCACCCGCCGGGGCATCGGCCCGGTGTATTCCGACAAATATATGCGCAAGTCCATCCGCGTGGGCGACCTGCTGTTTCCGGAGGTTCTGAAGGAACGTCTGGGCGACATCGTGGAGTGGAAAAACCTGACCGTGGCCGGCGGCTACGGCCATGAACCCCTCAGCGCCACGGAGCTTTACGACTGGCTGATGAAATACGGCGAGCCGCTGGTGGACAATATCTGCAACACCACAGATTACCTGACCCAGGCGGACGAGGCGGGAAAATCCATTCTCCTGGAGGCCCAGCTCGGCGCCCTGCGGGATTTGGATTTCGGCATCTTCCCCTATACCTCCTCCTCCTGCACATTGGCGGCCTACGCGCCTCTGGGGGCTGGCATCCCGGCCAAGCGGCTGGATAACGTGGTAGGCATCATGAAGGCCTATTCCTCCTGCGTGGGAGGCGGCCCCTTCGTGTGCGAGTTCTTCGGCGAGCAGGCCCATGAGCTGCGGGAGGCCGGCGGCGAATACGGCGCGGCTACCGGGCGGCCCCGTCGTGTGGGCGGCTTTGACGTTCCCGCTTCCCGCTACGGCGTGCAGCTTCAGGGAGCCACGGAGCTTGCCGTGACCAAGCTGGACGTATTGGCCGGGCTGGAAAAAATCCCCGTCTGCACCGCCTATGAGCTGGACGGCCAGCGCATCGACACCTTCCCCCTGGAGCCTGTTCTGGAAAAATGCACCCCCGTCTATGAATATATGGAGGGCTTCTCCGGGGACATCACCGGCTGCCGGCGCTTTTCCGATCTGCCCCTGGCGGCCCAGAAATACGTCCGCTATCTGGAGGAGGCCGTGAATTGTAAAATCGGCTACGTCTCCGTCGGCGCGGACAGAGACCAGTATATCCGCATGAGCTAAGGCTCTTATAATAATCAAATCCACACGCAAGGAGGAAACTGCAATGCGGGACTATGAAAAGGAATTTGAAAGCCGGGTGGCCTTTGTAAAGGAGTTTCTGGAAAGCAGCGGCGCAAAGGGCATCGTATACGGCAACAGCGGCGGCAAGGACTCCGCCCTGGTGGGCATCATCTGCAAGGCCGCCTGCGACAATACGGTGGGCATTCTCATGCCCTGCGTATCCCAGCGCAATTTCAGCATCGACCTGGCCGACGGCAGGGAAGTCGCGGAAAAATTCAACATCGAGACCCGCATGGTAGACCTGACCCCCCTGCGCGAGCAGGCGGTGAAGAGCTTTGAAGCCATCACCGACCTGACCCCCGCCGCCATCGCCAACATCGCCCCCCGGCTTCGCATGACCACTCTTTACGCGGTGGCCGGGGCGGAGGGCCGTCTGGTGGCGGGAACCGGCAACGCCAGCGAGGCGTATATGGGATATTTCACCAAATGGGGGGACGGGGCCTATGACTTCAACCCCATTGCCGACCTGACGGTCACGGAAATATTTGAATTTCTGGCCCATCTGGACGCACCCATGTCCGTGCGGACAAAGGCCCCCTCCGCCGGTCTTTTCGAGGGCCAGACGGACGAGAGCGAAATGGGCATCTCCTACGCCAAGATAGATCAGTACCTCCTGACCGGCACGGCCACAGAGGAGGATAAAAAGATCCTCGACCGCTTCCACAGCGCCAGCGAGCATAAGCGCGTTCCCCAGGTAGTATATCATCCATGAGCATGACAGAGATAACCGCCGCCCGGATAACGGACGCCGTGGAGCGGCTGTATGTGGACGCCTGCCTCCGTCTGCCGGAGCCGGTAAAGCAGCGGCTGTACGACTTCGGCAACCCCTATATCATTGAAAATTTTGAGAAAAACGGCATCATCCCCCTGTGCCAGGACACGGGTCTGGCCGCTGTGTATATGGAAATCGGCCAGGATGTTCACATCACTGGCTCCATCCAGAGCGCGGTGGACGAGGGCGTCCGCCAGGCGGTGAAGGCCGGGTATCTGCGGGCCTCCATCGTCTCCGACCCCCTGCGGCGGGAGAACACAGGGGACAACACCCCCGCCCTGGTATATATGGACATAGTGCCGGGAAACACCTTGAAAATCACCGTGGCCCCGCGGGGCTTTGGCTGCGAGAACAAGGCCAGGGTCTCCATGCTGGCCCCAGCGGACGGCCTGGAGGGCGTGAAGCGCTTCGTTTTGGAGACGGCCCGCCTGGCCGTGCCGGACGCCTGCCCCCCGGTGATGATCGGGGTGGGCATCGGGGCCAGCTTTGACCGGGTGGCCTATCTTTCCAAAAAGGCGGTGCTTCGCATGGAGCCGAACCCTGATCCTTATTACGCTGCCCTGGAGCAGGAGCTTTACGACCAGGTGAAGAAATTCTCCATCGGCGTGAATATCATCCAGGCTCCCACCCATATCGCTGGTCTGCCCTGCGCCGTCAGCGTGGGGTGCCACAGCCTGCGCTACGCATCGGAGGTGCTGTCATGACCGCTCCTGTCCAGATTCAGACGCCCCTGACCCCGGAGAGGGTGAAAACCCTCCACTCGGGGGACGAGGTGCGCATCACCGGCACCATATACACCGCACGGGACGCCGCCCACAAAAAGCTCTGCCAGCTTTTGGACGAGGGGTCTCCCCTGCCCTTTGACATAAAAGACCAAATCATCTTCTATACCGGCCCCACCCCGGCCCCGCCGGGATACCCCATCGGCTCCTGCGGCCCCACCACCTCCTATCGGATGGACAGATACACTCCCCGGCTTCTGAGCCTGGGCCTGCGGGGCATGATTGGCAAGGGCCGCCGGGGACAGCCGGTCATAGATTCCATTGTGGAAAACACCGCCGTATATTTTTCCGCCGAGGGCGGCTGCGGCGCGCTGCTGGCCCGGTACATCCTGGAAAGCGAGGTGGTGGCCTTCCCGGAGCTGGGAACGGAAGCCATCCGCCGCCTGCGGGTGGAAAATTTCCCGGTCAGCGTATTCTGCGACTGCGGCGGCAATATCTACTCGCCGTACCTATAACACACACGGAGGAAACATCCTTGGATTACTTACAGCGCTCCCTGGAGGAGCATTATCAGTGGCGGGGCAAGCTGTCAACCCAGCCGAAAATGCGGGTGGACAGCGCGGACGCACTCTCCCTGGCCTATACCCCCGGCGTGGCCGCGCCCTGCCTGGAAATTCAGAAAGACCCGGCCAAGAGCTATGAGCTGACTGGCCGGTGGAACACCGTGGCCGTGGTCACGGACGGCACCGCCGTTTTGGGCCTGGGAGACATTGGCCCGGAAGCGGGTATGCCCGTCATGGAGGGGAAATGCGTCCTGTTCAAGGAATTTGGCGGCGTGGACGCCGTGCCGCTTTGCATCCGCTCCAAGAACCCGGACGACATCGTGAACACCGTGGCGCTCCTGGCGGGGAGCTTCGGTGGCATCAACCTGGAGGACATCTCCGCCCCCCGCTGCTTTGAGATAGAGCAGCGGCTCAAGGAAATCTGCGACATCCCTATCTTCCACGACGACCAGCACGGCACCGCCATCATCGCCCTGGCCGGTATGCTGAACGCCCTGAAGGTGGTGGGAAAAGCCCTCTCCGACGTTCGCATCGTCATCAACGGCGCGGGCGCAGCGGGAACGGCTATCGCCCGGCTTCTGGTGTCCGCTGGGGCCGGGGGCGTGATCGTCTGCGACCGCAAAGGCCCCATCGCCGTGGGACGGGATGGCCTGAACCCCGCCAAGGCGGATCTGGCCGAAATCACCAACAAGACCGGCCTGACCGGGACGCTGGCGGACGCCCTGCAGGGCGCGGATGCCTTCATTGGCGTGTCCTCCCCCGGCGTCGTCACCGGGGAGATGGTGCGCTCCATGGCGCGGGACGCCATCATTTTCGCCTGCGCCAACCCCACGCCGGAGATATTCCCCGATGAGGCCAAGGCCAACGGGGCCGCTGTGGCCGCCACAGGCCGGAGCGATCTGCCGAACCAGCTCAATAACGTGCTGGCCTTCCCCGGCGTTTTCCGCGGCGCGCTGGACGTGCGGGCCTCAGACATTAACGACGCCATGAAGGAGGCCGCCGCCTACGCTCTGGCCGGACTGGTCAGTGAGGAGGAGCTGAACGCGGAGTACATCATCCCCCGCCCCTTCGACCCCCGCGTAAAGGACGCCATCGCCGCCGCCGTGGCCCAGGCCGCCCGCGACACCGGCGTGGCGCGGATATAAGAAACGCGCATCCTGCACACAATCTTCCATACTTAAAACCGCACAGCAAATATCCGGGGCCATATCCACATTGGATATGGCCCCGGATGGGTTTTATGGGTTTATGCTTTCCTCAAGCTCAGAAGTCGTATTCCGGGCGATCCACGCCGATGAAGTCGGCAGCGGCATCGATAACGGCCTTGAACTGGTCTTCCATCTCAAGCTCCGTGGCCGTGCTCTTGGCACGGGTCGCGGCGGAGTTGATAGCCGTGGCCCACTCCTCCAGCTCCTCATCGGTCAGCTCAACAGCCGCAGCCGCCGCGCCGGGATCTCCGCCAGCCGCACCGGGATCTCCGCCAGTTGCGCCAGGATCACCGCCAGCTTCGCCGGAAGCGCCGGAACCGTCGATCAGCTCAGCGGAGTAATCCGCCGCGTCCTGGGCAGCCTGGAGAATGAACTCCTGGGCCTCGTCGGACAGGCTCTCCCACCATTCAAGGTCGGCCACCAGCAGGTTGCCGCCGCTGAACCCGTCGCCAACCTCGTCCTTGACCACAAAGGCGGCCAGGTAGGTCGCGCCGTTCTCCTTGCCCTCTTCCTCAAGAACCGCAGACGCGTTCTCATCGTCCTGGAACAGGTTCTTGTAATAATCCACAGTGCTCTGCGCCGTCGCAGGGGTGAAGTCGGGAACCGCGTTGATCAGGGGGATACGATCCCGATACTCCGTCCGGGCAAAGGCCACGATCTGGGCCTCGCCGTCGGCCAGAGGCTCCAGCGTATCCAGCTCCTCGTCAGCCTCCACCTCGACTTCATAGTTGACGGTCACGGTGATCTTTCCGTCGGTGGACTCAGACAGGGTCTCCCGGAAGTAAGCCAGGATCTCGCTCTCTGCGTCCGTGGCCGCAACAGCGGTGTTCAGAATGATGGCAACTTCCTCGCCGTTATAGGTCTTGGCCTCGCCGCTGGCGCCACCCATGCCGCCGCCAGGCATACCGCCAGGGTCGCCCATGCCGCCGGGTTCGCCGCTGCCGCCGCCGGGTTCACTGCTGGACTCGTTATTGGTCTCGTTATTGGTCTCGTTATTGTCGGTCTCAGTGTCCTCCGCAACGATCTGGACG
>JAJQCH010000123.1 GCA_021202795.1 Oscillospiraceae bacterium | reverse complement strand
GTTCATAAATTCATTCTACCGAGTGTCCAACTTGCACTTGCAATTTGCGGAAAAAAACAAATGAGAGAGATGTCCTTTTTAGTTGATGGTCATGCCGCCGTCCACAGGAATCAGCACGCCGGTGACGTAGCCTGCGGCGGGGGAGGCCAGGAAAGCGATAACGGAGGCGATCTCCTCCGGCTGGGCGTAGCGGCGCACGGAGATCATCTTGGTGACGGCGGCCACGTTCTTCTCGTCGGCCATCACATCCTTGGTCATGTCGGTCAGCACATAGCCGGGGGCCACGGAGTTGCACAGGATGCCGAAACGGGCCAGCTCGTTTGCCATGATGCGGGTCAGGTGGGCCACGGCGGCCTTGCAGGAGCCGTAGACCGTGTCGCCGATGGGGGACTTGATGCCGGCAGCGGAGGCAAGGTTGATGATGCGGTAGGGGTTCTCTGCGCCCTCACGGCCCTGCTCCTTCATCTGGCGGGCGGCAAGCTGGCTCATGAAATACAGGCCCTTCAGATCCGCGTCCACATAGTTGTCAAAATACTGCTCGTCCATGTCGATCATCTTCTTGGGCTGGCCGCCGAGACCGGCATTGTTCACCAGGATGTCGATGCGGCCAAAGCGCTCCACCGTCTTGGCAATCAGCTTCTCCCGATCCTCCGCCTTCGTCACCTCGCAGGCGACGCCGAGGGCGGTGATGCCCTGGCTCTCCAGCTCCTGGGCAGCCTTGTCGCAGGCGTCCTGTTTGCGGCCCGTGATGACCACGGAAGCGCCCAGCTTGCCCATCTCCACGGCGATGGCGTGGCCGATGCCGCGGGTGGAGCCGGTGATGACCGCTACCTTGCCGGTCAGATCATAAGTAGACATGATATATGTACCTCTTTTCAATTAAGTTATTGACTGGTTCATCCTGTTATTCAAAATGTTTTTCGTCACGCGCTATTCTTATCATACCAAACAATCGGTGATTGTACAAGTAACAATTTTTCACAGGTTAGACGGCTAAATGCCATACAAATTGATTCTACCATGAAACCCTTCGAATTTCAACCGTTTCTTACAAAAACCATATACGGAAAACATCAAGCTTCAAAACCCGCCCCTCCTGTGCTATAATAATTTTATGAATACAGAAGAGACAATAGCCTATTATACAAACACACCCAAGGACACTCACGAGCCGGGGCTTTCTGTCATGAAGGCCCTGATGTCCCGGCTGGGAAATCCTCAGGCGTCCCTTCGGTGCGTCCACATTGCAGGAACCAACGGAAAGGGTTCCTGCGCCGCCATGCTTGCCGCCGTGCTGCGGGCGGCGGGGTATCGGACGGGGCTTTTCACCTCCCCGGATTTAAACGGCCTGTGGGAGCGGATTCAAATCGACGGGGAGAGCATCCCCCTGTCCGCCCTGGAAGCCGTGACCGACCAGGTGCGCCGGGCCGCCGCCGGACTGCCGGAGCCAAGCTTTTTTGAAAAGCTGACCGCCGCCGCGTTTTTATATTTTCAGCAGGAGCGCTGCGATTATGTGGTGCTGGAGACGGGTCTGGGCGGGCGGCTGGACGCCACGAACATCATACAAGACCCCGCCTGCGCGGTCATTATGCCTATCGGTCTTGACCATATGGATCGGCTTGGCCCGGATATTGCCGCCATCGCCGGGGAGAAGGCGGGCATTATCAAACCCGGCTGTCCCGTGGTCTGCGCCGGGCAGCCCCCAGAGGCGGAGGCGGTGATTCGGGCGATCTGCCAGGAGAGGGGGGCGCCCCTGCACATGACGAAGGAGGACAAGCTGACCGTGCTGTCAGAATCCCCCGCCGGGCAGGTCGTCTCCTATGACGGGCTGGAAGATATTTCCTTATCCCTGGCGGGGGCGTACCAGAGCCGGAACGCCTGTGCGGTGATCGAGGCGTCCCGTGTCCTGAATGTGGAGGAGTCGGCCCTGCGGGCGGGACTTTCTGAGGCTAGGTGGCCCTGCCGGTTTGAGTACTTCCCCGGTTCGCCCCCCTTTCTGCTGGACGGAGCGCACAACCCCCACGGGGCGGCGGCCCTGGCCCAGGGGCTGGCCCGGTATTTCCCGGGGGAGCGGTTTACCTTCCTGCTGGGGGCTATGGGGGACAAGGACTGCCAGGGCATTGTGGACGCCCTGGAGCCGCTGGCAGCCCGGTTCATCTGCCTGGCCCCGCCCAGTCCCCGCGCCATGCCCCCGGCGGATCTGGCGGCCTTAGTCCGCGCCGCCCCCACCCAGTGCGCCGTCTCCCTGGAGGAGGCTGTGGCCCTGGCCCGGCAGCACCAGGAACCCGTATGTGCCTGCGGGTCGCTGTATTATGTAGGGACGCTGAGAAAAACATTGACAGAGGAGACGGAGTATGACCTTTGAAAGCATGACCCTTTCGGAATTTACGGAGGCCCTTTCCTCCAAGGCGGCCACGCCGGGGGGCGGCGGAGCTTCTGCGGCGGTCGGAGCCTTGGGAGCCGCACTGGGGGCCATGGTGGGAAACCTGACCATGGGCAAGAAGAAATACGCGGCGGTGGAGGGGGAAATATCCGCCCTGACAGAACAGGCCCAGGCCCTGAGCCGCCGTTTGCTGGCCCTGGCGGAGGAGGACGCCGCCGCCTTCCTGCCCCTGAGCCGGGCCTACGCCATTCCCAGGGACGACCCCCGGCGGGAGGAGGTCATGGAGACCTGCCTCCGCCAGGCGGCGGAGCCGCCCCTGGAGATTTTGCACTGCTGCTGTCAGGCGGTAGAGCTATTGGAGGGCTTCGCCCAAAAGGGCAGTGTGCTGGCAGTATCGGACGCGGCCTGCGGGGCGGCCCTGTGCCGGGGCGCCATGGAGAGCGCGGCCATGAACGTGCGGGTCAACACCCGCTCCATAGGGGACAGAACCGCCGCCCAAGCGCTGGAGCGGGAGGCAGATGGGCTTCTGGGGGAATATGTCCCCCGCGCCCAACGGATATTTGACCATATATATTACGGGGAGGGCAAAACAAATGGCTGAGATATTAAAGGGAGGGCCGGTGGCGGTGGCCCTGACAGAGAAAGCCGCCGCCCTGACCGAAGCGCTGACGGCCCAGGGTGTCACACCTACTCTGGCAATCCTGCGGGTCGGGGAGAGAGCAGCGGATCTGTCCTATGAGCGGGGAGCTGCGAAGCGGTGCGCCGCCTGCGGCGTGACGGTGCGGTCTGCTGCACTGCCGGAGGACACGACCCAGGAGCGGCTTATGGAAACGCTGGAGGCCCTGAACCGGGACGAGACCGTCCACGGCATCCTGCTGCTCCGCCCTCTTCCGGCGCATTTGGACGGGGAAGCGGCCCGCCAGGCCCTCAGGCCGGAAAAGGATGTGGACGGGGTGACGGACGGCTCCCTGGCCGGGGTATTTACCGGCAGCGGACAGGGCTTCGCCCCCTGCACCGCCCAGGCGGTGGTGGAAATACTTGACCATTACGGCGTGGAAATTCGGGGCAAGCGGGCCGTGGTAATAGGCCGCTCCCTGGTGGTGGGCCGCCCGGCGGCTATGCTGCTGATGGAGCGGGGGGCCACCGTCACCATCTGCCACAGTGGGACGGAATCCCTGCCGGACATAACCCGCGGAGCGGATATTCTGGTAGCCGCCGCCGGGCGCATGGGCCTGATTGGGCCGGAGCATCTGGCCCCCGGCCAGACGGTCATAGACGTGGGTATCCACCAGGATCCGACGACCGGCGTCCTGCGGGGAGACGTGTGCTTTGAGGCGGCGGAGCCGGTGGTGAAGGCCCTGACCCCCGTTCCCGGCGGCGTGGGAGCCGTCACCTCCGCCGTGCTGGCTATGCACACCGCCCAGGTGGCTGGCGCCTGTCTGAAATAATAAGCAAACGCAGCGCACGGATCCGACGGGGCCTCCGCCTCCCGAATCCGTGCGCTGCCTTTTTCTTTTATATCGGGTCTTATGCAAGACCGGGGCTGTTCCGCCGCGACGGAGCAGCCTCTTTTTGTTATACCTCCAGCGTTCCCTCGAACACCAGCACGGCGTTGCCGGAGAGGGTGACGGTCTCGTCGGTGCAGTTTACGATCAGGTCGCCGCCGGGCTGCTTGACGGTGATGTCCGCGCCCTTCTCACAATAGCCGTTTTCCACGGCGGCCACGGCGGCGGCACAGGCGCCGGTGCCGCAGGCCAGGGTCTCCCCGTTGCCCCGCTCCCAGACCCGCATACGGAGGGTGGTCTTATTCACCACCCGGACAAACTCGGTGTTGATTCTGTCCGGGAAGCAGGGAGCGTGTTCAAAGGCCGGGCCAAGATCGTCCAGATCCAGGCCGTCGATGCGGTCGCAGAAGATGACGCAGTGGGGATTTCCCACCGACACCCCGGTAACGGCCCAGGTCTGACCCGCCACCTCCAGGGGATAGTCGATGAGCCGTTCCGCCGGAAGCTCCGCCGGCAGGGCGGCAGTACGCAGATCCGCCGGGCCCATGTCCACGGTGACGGAGGACACCCGCCCGTCCCGGATGAACAGGGACAGCTCCTTGATGCCGCTGGCGGTCTCGACCGTCATATGCTCCTTGGGGACGATGCCCTTGTCGTAAAGATATTTCCCCACGCAGCGCAGATTGTTCCCCGCCAGGCGGCCCTCGCTGCCGTCACGGTTGAAGGAGCGCATTTTCGCATCGGCCACGCGGGACGGCTCCATCAGCACGATGCCGTTGGCCCCGATGCCGTAATGGTCGGCGCACAGCGTCACGCACATGGATTCCGGGCTTGTGACCTGGGCGGCAAAATTCTCGATGAAAATATAGTCGTTGCTGGAGCTTTCCAT
Source organism: Oscillospiraceae bacterium (assembly GCA_021202795.1). Lineage (GTDB taxonomy): Bacteria > Bacillota > Clostridia > Oscillospirales > Oscillospiraceae > CAJOIG01. Next base: position 6,726 of record JAJQCH010000123.1, on the reverse strand, counting down.
CTTGGCGAAGGCCAGCTTCTGTCGCTTCGTCCGCATATGGTTGATGTCCACCAGCTCCGTGTTATAGGGGCTGAACCGGCTGGCGATAATATCCGCCAAAGCCCCGGCGGTGTCCAGGGTGGTCAGGCAGGGGATGCCAAGCTGCATGGCCCGGCGGTGCAAAACGGTATAGTTGCCCATGGTGGCGTCCTTCACCGCGCCGGAGTAGACGATGTAGTTGATGGAGCCGTTTTCCATCAGCTCGTCCAGCTCGGCGTTTTTCGTGGCGGTGGAAACCACGGTCACGTCGATGCCAAGCTGCGCGATGGCCTCCGCCGTCCCCGCCGTGGCGTACAGGTCGATGCCCAGGTCATGGAACCGCTTGGCAATGCTGATGATCTCCTGGTAGTCGTGGCTCTCCACGCTGAGCAATATGCCCGTATGCTCCCCGGCGTCCAGGGCGGGCATATGCAGTCCGGCGGCGGACAGGCCCTTATAAAGCGCCTCCGCCATGGTCTTGCCAAGGCCCAGCACCTCGCCGGTGGATTTCATCTCCGGGCCGAGGATGGAGTTTGCGTCTCCCAGCTTTTCGAAGGAGAACACCGGCACCTTCACGGCGCAGTAGGGGGGCGAAGGCCACAGGCCGGTGCCGTAGCCCAGCTCCGCCAGGGGCTGGCCCAGCATAACCTTGGAGGCCAGATCCACCATGGGAACGTTCGTCACCTTGCTGATATAGGGTACCGTCCGGGAGGCGCGGGGGTTCACCTCGATAATATACAGCTCATTGTCGTAGATGAGATACTGGATGTTCACCAGGCCCTTTGTCCCCAGGGCCAGGGCCAGCTTCTCCGAGCAGTCGCAGATCTTCTGCAAAAACCGATCCGTCAGGTTATAAGGGGGGTAGACCGCGATGGAGTCGCCGGAGTGGATGCCCGCCCGCTCGATATGCTCCATAATGCCGGGGATCAGCACGTCCTTCCCGTCGGAAATCACGTCCACCTCCAGCTCCACGCCGGGCATATACTTGTCCACCAGGACGGGGTTTTCGATGCCCCCCGCCAGGATGGCCCGCATATACCGCTCCGTGTCCTCCCGGCAGCGGGCAATGGTCATGTTCTGGCCGCCGATGACATAGCTGGGCCGGAGCAGCGCGGGATAGCCCAGGGTATCCGCCGCGTTCACGGCCTCCTCCAGGGTGTTGACGCCCATGCCCTTGGGCCGGTAGAAGCCGAAGGTCTCCAGCAGGGCGTCGAACCGGCTCCTGTCCTCCGCGATGTCGATGCTCTCCGCGCTGGTGCCGAGAATCGTCACGCCCTTCTGATCCAAAAACTGGGTCAGCTTGATGGCGGTCTGGCCGCCGAAGGCCACCACCACCCCCACGGGCTGCTCCACCTGGATGATGTTATACACATCCTCCGGGGTCAGCGGCTCGAAATACAGGCGGTTGGCGGTGTCGTAGTCCGTGGAGACGGTCTCCGGGTTGTTGTTCACAATGACCACGTCATAGCCCATCTCCCGCAGAGTCCAGACGCAGTGGACGGAGCTGTAGTCAAACTCGATGCCCTGGCCGATGCGGATGGGGCCGGAGCCGAGAACCATGACCACCGGCTTGCCGGAACGGGGGAAGGCCCGGCTCTCGCAGTCCTCGTCGCAGGTGGAGTAGAAATAAGGGGTCTCCGCGTCGAACTCCGCCCCGCAGGTGTCCACCATTTTGTAGGCGAAGGTCTGGCCCGGCAGCTCCTGCCGCCCGGTGAGGCGGCGGAGAGCGTCGTCCGTATAGCCCATGCGCTTAGCCTCGTAATAGTCCTCGTCCGTCAAGCCCTTCTCGATCCGCTGCTCGAACCGGGCCATTTTTTCCAGGGGATACAAAAACCAGCGGTCGATTTTGGTGATATTGAATATCGTGTCCACGTCCACCCCGGATTTCAGGGCCTCGAACACGGTGAACAGCCGCCGGTCGTCCTGGTCGTGGAGCCGCTCCAGCACCGGGCGGTCGTCCAACGGCGGGGCGTTGAAGGTGTCCAGGCCGATCTCCGCGCCCCGGACGGCCTTCATCAGGGCCATCTCGAAGGTGGGGCCGATAGCCATGACCTCCCCGGTGGCCTTCATCTGGGTACCCAGGCGGCGGGAGGAGCCGTGGAACTTGTCGAAGGGCCACTTGGGGAACTTGGCCACGATATAGTCCAGGGCCGGCTCAAAGCAAGCGCAGGTCTTGCCGGTGATGTCGTTTTTAATCTCGTCCAGGGTGTAGCCCAGGGCAATTTTTGTGGTGATCTTCGCGATGGGATAGCCCGTGGCCTTGGAGGCCAGGGCAGAGGAGCGGCTGACGCGGGGGTTCACCTCGATGACCGCGTACTCAAAGCTGTCCGGGTTCAGGGCGAACTGGCAGTTGCAGCCGCCCACAATGCCGATAGCGGAGATAATGTCCAAAGACGCGGAGCGGAGCATTTGCAGCTCCCGGTCAGACAAAGTCTGGCAGGGGGCTACCACGATGGAATCCCCGGTGTGAACCCCTACCGGGTCGAAGTTTTCCATGGAGCAGACGGCGATCACGTTCCCCACGCCGTCCCGCATGGTCTCAAACTCGATCTCCTTCCAGCCGGAGATGCACTTCTCCACCAAAATCTGGGTGATGGGGGACAGATCCAGCCCCGCCTGGGCGATGACCCGCAGCTCCTGCTCGTTCTGGGCGATGCCGCCGCCGGTGCCGCCCAGGGTGAACGCAGGCCGGACGATCACCGGGTAGCCGATGTCCTCCGCCGCCTTCAGCGCCTCCGGCAAGGTGACGGCGATCTCCGAGGGGACGACCGGCTGGCCGATCTCCTCCATAGCGTCCCGGAATAGCTGCCTGTCCTCCGCCCGGTCGATGCTCTCCGCCGGGGTACCCAGCAGGCGAACCCCGTGTTCCTCCAGCCACCCGTCCTTGGATAGCTGCATGGCGATGGTCAGGCCCGTCTGGCCTCCCAGTCCGGCCAGGAGGCTGTCCGGCTTCTCCTTCATAATAATGCGCTTGACCGTATCCGCGGTCAGCGGCTCCAGATATATTTCGTCGGCCAGGTGCTTGTCCGTCATAATGGTGGCGGGGTTGGAGTTTACCAGCACCACGTTCACCCCCGCGTCCTTCAGCACCCGGCAGGCCTGAGCCCCGGCGTAGTCAAATTCCGCCGCCTGGCCGATAACGATGGGGCCGGAGCCAATCACCAGCACCTTTTTTACCGAAGCATCCTGCGGCATTAGTCCTGCCCTCCCATCATGTCGATAAATCTGTCAAACAAAAACCGGGTGTCCAGCGGCCCGGAACGGGCCTCCGGGTGGAACTGAACGGAAAAGCACTGCTTCCCCGGATAGGCCACCCCCTCGCAGGTGTGGTCGTTGGCGTTTTCAAATATCACCCGGCCCACCCCGGCCAGGCTCTCGCTGACCACGGCGTACCCGTGGTTTTGGCTGGTGATATAGGTTCTGTCCCCCGTCAGGTCACGGACGGGCTGATTCACGCCACGGTGGCCGTATTTCATCTTCACGGTCTTGCCGCCCATGGCCAGGGCCAGAAGCTGATGGCCCAGGCAGATGCCGAAGATGGGGAGCTTCCCCACCAGCTTTTTGAGCTGCTGGATGCAGTAGACGTTCTCCTCCGGGTCGCCGGGGCCGTTGGTCAGCATGACCCCGTCCGGCTGGAGGGCCAGCACATCCTCCGCCGGGGTGTCCTGGGGCAGCACCGTCACCTGGCAGCCGCGGGCCTGGAGCTGGGCGATAATGCTGCGCTTGGCCCCATAGTCCATCACCGCCACCCGGTATTTCTGCTCCCCCTGGGCGGGGAAGGTCTGGGGGGCCTTGCAGCTCTCCGCCGCCACCACCCCGGTAACGGCGTACCGCCGGATGTCCTCCAAATCCTTGGGAATCTCCCGGCAGAGCTTGGCGTTCATCACGCCCTGCTCCCGGATCAGCCGGGTGATGTGCCGGGTGTCCACGCCCCACAGGCCGGGGACGCCCTGCTCCTTCAAATATGCGTCCAGGTCGCCCTGACAGCGGAAGTTGGACGGCCCGTCGCACCACTGCCGCACCACATAGCCCTTCACCGCGCAGTGACCTTCAAAATCCTCCGGGATGACCCCGTAATTCCCGATCAGGGGATAGGTCTGCATGACGATCTGCCCGGCATAGCTCTCGTCCGTCAGCGTCTCCAAGTAGCCGCCCATGCCTGTGGTGAACACCAGCTCCCCCACGGACTCTATCTCGGCCCCAAAGGCCCGGCCCTCAAAGACCGTCCCATCGGCCAGCACCAGATATGCCTTGTCCATAGCCCCGCCTCCATCTATATCAAAGTAAAGTGTCTTCAAGCTTACCCTTTATCATATCGTATATTTATTCAATTTTCAACTGGAGAATTTGATGAATCGGCGGGGTATTGGGGGAAGATATTGTATCACGGCAAAATTTTATGGGGCGGGTTTACTTTTTTGCCCCTATGGAGTATACTGTATGTATCTCAAGAATACTTGATTTCTCAAAATAAGAAAGGATGACCTCGAATGAATTTGGCAAAAGTCTCGGCCAACGGCCAAATCACCGTGCCGGTGGAAATCCGCCGCCTGCTGGGCCTTCGCTCCGGGGACAAGGTGCTGTTTTTGCAAAAGCCGGACGGGGAGATCGTGATGACCAACGCCTCTTCCCAGGCAATACGCAAGGCCCAGGCCGCCTTCACCGGCGCCGCCGGGGACATGGGCCTGACCGGCGAGGAGGATGCGCAGGCTCTGGTGGATGAGGTGCGCTATGGAACGAAACGGTAACATGGACAGGGAGGGAAATCCCCTTCTGTCTTACGGTTGCCGGGAACGGCCCAGCGGCGGGGCTGCGCCCGCGCTGGGAACCCCTCCACCATGCTTACGCATGGTCCCCCTCCCCTTTCAGGGGAGGCTAACCCCGCGGCTGCGCCGACGGTGTCTGTTATGCGTTTTAGATGCACTTGTGTTTTTGGGGATATACTTATTGCTTAGATACACTTATGTTAAAAAGTGAAATTGTACAGCAAGCAACCTTTAAAGCCTCCCCTGAAAGGGGAGGGGGACCGCCGCCAGGCGGTGGAGGGGTTCACCTCCCCGCATGGCGGGGAGGTGGCGGCGCCAACGGCGCTCGCCGGAGGGGCCACCCGCGTCAGACTGTCCCGCTCCCCAAAAAACCGCACCAGGGTAAAGCCTGGTGCGGTTTTTTTGTCGGGTTGCCCCGGGTTTTTGGATTGGATTAGTTGTTCTTCTTCTTAGCCAGGGTCAGCACTGCGCCGGTGGTGGCGGCCAGGGCGGCGGTCAGGATGGCCCAGAGGGTCACGTTGGACTCGTCGCCAGTGTTGGGGGCCGTCTCGCTGGAGCTGGAGCTGCTGCCGGAGCCGGAACCGCTGTCGGTACCAGTACCGCTGTCAGAGCCGGAACCGCTGTCGGTACCAGTGCTACTGTCAGTGCCGGAGCCGGAATCGCCGGAGCTGCTGCTCTGCTGATCCGGGTCATTGGTGGAATCGATGTACCCCAACTCGGCCTGCTCCGCCATCAGATCATCAATGCTGATGATCTCCACGGTGACTTCGGTCACGCCCTCGTTGATCTCAATGTAGTAGACGTTGTCGTAAACCTCGCCGTCTTCAACCAGCACCACAGTGCCGCCAGTCACCTTCACGGTGTAGCCGTCATAGGCATAAGCATAAAGTGTATTAACGCTAAGTACCTTATACACACCGCTGCTGACTGTCTCCATATTATAAGAGTAAACACTTGCCATTCGGTCGGTGTCGTTGACGAAGTTGACCGTGACCCATTCCACAACCAGGCCCACCGTGATCGTCACTTTGGCAGGGTCGCCGGTGGGAATCAGCACGTACTCCAGATAGATGTTTCCATCGCTGTCCGTGACATAGCCGTTTTCATAGTACACGGCGCCGTCCACCGCCTCGATCTCATAGCCGTTGACCACCCGGATGGTATTTACGCCGCTCTCCAGGGCGTCGCCGTCGGCCACGGTACTGTCGGTCTTCACAACGGCCTCCTGGGCCTCCGCGTCGGTCACATCCGTGCCGCCCACGACCTTCAGGGTAGATTCCTCCGCGATTTTGAGGACGTTTACCGTGACAGCGGTGGCATCCTCGTCTATGTAGAAGGCCGCTCTGCTGGCAGTATAGTAATAATACAGAGTAGCTCCTGTTACCTCGGCAGTATAGCCATCCTCCAGACGAAGGCTGAAATAATCTCCGGGTATTACATAAGCAGCGTTGCCATAGCTTGTATCGCTCAGGCCGTCCGTCTCGCCGGTGTACTCCACCTTGATGGCGGTGGGCAGCTCACCCTCTTCAGCCTCCCGGAAGGTGACGGTCAGCTCTCCCGCGCTGGTGGGGATGATATAATACGTCACGGCAACCTCACCTGTCTCGGAATCACAGTCATAGTAGACCTCTGCGATCTCGCCGCCGTCTACATCCGCCACATAGCCATAATTTGTGCTGACATAAACGTAATTATCGGAATTCACGGCATATGTGCGACCCTCAATGTAAGTAAAATACGGATCACAGCCGTTTTCCACATCGCCGGCAAAAACCACCACAGCGCCCTGCACCACGTTCAGCGTGGCAATACCATCAGACAGAATATCTGCCGCTTCGACATAAAATCTCGTTTCTCCGTCTTCGCCGGCATAATACTCTGAACAATTCTTGCAAATTGCAAGTGCAAGTTGGACACTCGGTAGAATGAATTTATGAACCTT
>JAJQCH010000055.1 GCA_021202795.1 Oscillospiraceae bacterium | reverse complement strand
TCTGGTGTTTGTGCGTTTGCCGTCCCCGGTGTTGGAAGCGCCGGGGGCGGTTTTTATAGACTTTTTCTTCGTTTTGATATATAATATCTATGCAAAGCAAACCGGCAGGTGTTCGCCGAATTTACGGAGTGCATACCGCGAATTACTCCACAGCAGGGCAATCGTTCACCTCTGGGACAACAGGATTCTGAATGTGGATGTAGGGACTAATGCTTCCATAAAGTGCCTCAGAACTACTTGCCAAAATGCCCGCCTCCTCGCTCTCGCTATAAAGTTTGCTAAGTGTGGCGGTCATGTTAGAGTAAAGGTCTGTTGTTCCGATTCAAGTTTGTTGCGCCGCCTGACGGCGGGGCCGGGTCGTTTCCGCCCGGCTCTCGCGGTCGCCCGCGAGTTCAGACTGTGCCTTCGACCCAGTGGGCCGCTCCGTGTCCAGTCGTTACACCTTCCCTTTTTAGGGCTTGGCTCGGCGTTGCCTGCCAATTTGCTGTTACATCACTTCAATCTTCCTTCTGACCGTCCCCTGTAGTTTCGCCGGGGGCGGTTTTTTGTTTTTACGCGAGCGGGATACTGTCCACATAGCAGCTATCGGGGGAAATATCCACCTTGTTACTCCATACGGTCTCACTGTCAACGGCGGGGTCGATGTCCCAGGAAACGCAATGGTCTTTATCCAGGTACACCCGCCGGAAGTTGTCAAACAGCATGAAGGGGGCGAAAACCGTTCCCGGCTGAAGAAGGGGCTTGCAGTCATACAGGCGGCGTTCGCCGTTGTCAAAATCCAGGGTGAGGGTGAAATCCCGGTTCGGTGCAACCGCCGTGATGCGGCGGCGGCCCGCTGCGAAATATTCAGCCATAGGCAAATCAAAGCCTTTGGAGAGGTAATAGGCGGCATCTTTTTTCATGGGGCTGTCCCACTTCAGCTCAAATGCAGCTGACTTTTCAGGGCTTGCTGGAGGGTCTGGGAAAAATTGATGTCATGCTCCACGGCTGCGGCGTTCAACCAGGCGGGAATGGTAAGGGTCTTTTTGACTACCTTGTTGTTCATCCGCTCCCGCACGGCGGGCATAAATACCTCGACCATAGTCACCACGGCGCCCTCCTCCGGGTGCAGGTCTTTTACAGGAGTAGGCGCGGGGATAGGATCGCCGTCCTTTTCCATTCCGAACAAATGCAGCCCCAGGGCCTCCTTTGCCCGGTGAAATGCCTCCTCCGTGGTGTTCGCGCAGGGCAGGCAGCCGGGCAGATCGGGAAATTCGATAGATATTCCGTCCTCATCGTAATACAGAAAGGCGGGATAGGCATAATAATCGTTGTGCATATACAAAACTCCTTTCCTGTGTGGCGAGGGAGGCCGGGCGTTATTGTAATTTTATCCCGGCCTGGCGCTCGATGCTTTTCAGCGTTCGCATTGGTATGTCCTTTACCGGGTGCGTTACAGTGACCTTTCCCGGTTTTGTCGGATGCTTAAATTGATGATGGTCTCCTTCACACCCGATCTCATACCATCCGTCCGCGCGGAGCGCCTGAATCACTTCTCTGGATGAATAGCTTTTCATCGTTGACCTCCGCCTCACTACTCACATTATAGCACGTGCAATAGCACGTGTCAACGTGTGTTTCATCATTCCCGGTTCTCCCGTTTTTATTCACAGCGCTGTTTCCAGGTCGGAAACAGCGTTATTTTTTTCAGAGTACGATCGGAGGGCCAGGGCCAGGGACTGCTGGACGTATTCCTTGCCGGGCGGCGTCAGGCGGCGGTAGTCCGTGATAAGGGTCTGTTCGTCTTCTGCCAAGCCCGGAATTTCGGCATCGTATTGAGGCGCTGAACACTGTACGATTAGCTCTACATAGCTAATGCCATATAAATGACAGAGTTTAATGAAATCCTCAATATCTATTTTACTTTTTCCACGTTCCCAACTACTGACGTTTTGCGGAGTGAGACCAAGCAATGAGGCTACATCAGCCTGTGTGTAGTGGGCATTTTTACGAGCATCCTGAAGGATTCCCCCTAATTTCGTGAAGTCCATTGGCATAAATATCACTCCCTTCAAGATGACTATACCACAAAATAGCAAAAAATCAAGGTGTAAAAGCAAAAAACTCAAAGATAATTTGATTTTACGCTTGACAACTAAAATAATATTTGCTATATTTGGAGAGAAATCAAAAGAAATTTGAGTTTGTGTGTCCAGAGGAGGTGAACAAGGAAGTGTCTATTGCCGAAAACATTAGGGTATATCTGGAAGAAAACGGAATCATGCAATTACCAATCGCGCGGAAATCTGGTATGAAGCCGGATGCTTTTTCAAACGCGATGAAAGGAAAACGCAAGATAGCTGTGGATGAATACATCCGCATATGTGCCGCTCTGAATCAACCGTTGGAACGGTTTGTGGATGGCGAGGAGAAAGGAGCATAAGAACGTCAATGAAGCTGTTACTGAGCGTGAAAGAGGCGGCGGAGGCTTTGGGGATTTCGCGGTCGAAGCTGTATGAGCTGATCCACGCGGAAGCGTTTCCGACCATCTGGCCGGGCAAGGTCTACGAGCTGAGGAAAGGGGGTAACGATGCTTAGAAAAATCGTAGATTGCGCCGCGTTTTTCTCTATGTTGGGCCTTACAGCGTGGCTTGCAGAAACGCTATGCCGGCTGTGTGGGGTGGCATGAAAAAGGCCGCCCCCGGTGTGCGGAACACCAAGAAGCGGCTTTTTGAAAGGGTAAACGGTCAGTTAACCTTTGCTCCCAGTATAGCCGAAAAATCATACAAATGCAAGGGGGATTTTCAACCATGACAGAGTTTGAAGAAATGCAGCGGTATATCACCAACACCGGGATAGACCGCAAGGAATACACCCGGTATGGAATGAGCCTGGACGAGCTGGCCGCGCTGACGGCCCACGCGCTGAAGGTGAAGGCATGAACAACATAGAAGCCATACGCCAGTTTGTAGTGCGGACGCGAGAAGATTATGAAGGGGCCGCCATAGATACCCTTTCAAGCAACGAGGCGCGGGAGTTGATGGACATGGCAAAGAACGACCCACTGGAGGCGGTGGCCCTGGCCTATCAGTTTGGCCAGGCCGTGGGCGAACGCCACGGGCGGCGGGTGAATGAGGTTTGGGCCGCCGATCTGATGCAGGGAACCGCCCGACTGCGGGATTGGCTTAATTCTTCCGTGAAGCTGGCCGTTACCACTGTAGATCAGCTGTATCACTCGATAGCAGATCAGACAGTGACCGACCCGCCCACAGGGGAGGGCCGCGAATGAGCGAACAGATCACACAGCTGTTAGGCCGTGGGCCGTCACAAGGGGTTCTGTTGGCACAGCTGGAGGTCTGGACGGGGTTCGACAAGCGGACGATCCGGCGGCTGATAGAGCGGGAACGCCGGAATGGGTCGCCGATTTTGTCCGACAACGTCCACGGGTATTACTTACCCTCTACCCCGGAGGAAAAGGCGGTCTTTGTCCGTTCCATGCGAGGCCGGGCGGCTGAGATCATGGCAACGGCGGACGCCGTGGAGAATTGTGACGATGGATGTTAAAGAATTTCTTTCCCACCTGGACGGGGTGCTGGGCAGCGGCGGACAGTATACCGCCCGCTGCCCGGCCCACCAGGACGCCCACAAGAAGTATTATTACGAAAGGAAAAACAATGCTGAATCAAATTAACATCATGGGCCGCCTGACACGCGACCCAGAACAGAGATACACGCAGACCAACACACCGGTCACACGCTTCACACTGGCCGTTGACCGGGACTTTACAGACAAGACCACCGGCCAACGGGAAACGGATTTTATAAATTGCATTGCCTGGCGTCATACGGCGGAATTTGTTTCCAAATATTTTACAAAAGGCAGTATTGCCGCCGTGTCCGGGCGGCTCCAGATAAGGGACTGGACGGACAGAGAGGGCAACAAGCGCCAGGCGACGGAGGTCGTGGCGGGGAGCGTCTATTTTGGTGAGAATCGAAAGAAGGAAACAACTACGGCCACAGAGAACCCTGACAGGTTCGAAGATGATGATTATGGGCCGCTGCCGTGGGAATAAGTGCCATACGATGGCATCAAAAAACCAAAGTGTAAAGTGTGAGGTATTGCCTCGCAGAGGCAACACGGAGTAACTGTCATGCCGAACCGAATTATAAAAGAGAGCATTAGCACAAGTGATAAAATCGCCTCTCTTTCGGATTTTGAGTTTCGGTTGTGGGTCGGATTAATTACTTATGTGGACGATGCCGGACGTGGTGACGCGAGGCCAGCAATTATTAAGGGCCGGGTATTCCCGCTCAGGGACAGGGTAACGACAAAAGATATAGATGCCGGTATACACAGTCTGGCGGCCAAAGGCTGCATTTCCCTCTACACGGTAGGCGGGAAGTCCTACTTTTGGTTCCCAACTTGGACGGAACATCAACGTATCAGAGATTCTAAACCCAAATATCCCGCCCCGGAAGAAGCTGACGCTTCGCCGCAGGTCGCGGCAAGTCGCGGCGAACCGCCGCAAGCCGCCGCAAGTCGCGGCCTGAATCCTAATCCGAATCCTAATCCGAAAGAGAATCCGAATCCTAATCCGAAAGATTGTGAGGAAGACAGGCCGCCCGCTCCCGCTCCCAGTGCGCCCAAGAAGAAGTTTATCCCTCCTACCCTGGAGGAAGTGGCGGCCTATGTCAGGGAACGCGGCAGCAACGTGGATCCGCAGGGATTTATTGACTTCTACGCCTCCAAAGGCTGGCTTGTCGGCAAGACCCCCATGAAAGACTGGAAAGCGGCTTGCCGAAACGCTGAGAAATGGGAGCGATGGGGTAATGCTCCACCAGGGGCCACGGCAAACCGCGCTCAAAACAAGCCGGATGCTGTCGAACTGGAGCGCCTAAAGCGGCTCAGAGAGAAGATACAGGGAGAATAACATGGAAGGCAAAAACGGAAAATCGAAAATTCCCGCCGGGAGCGGGAGGAAACGGCTGAGTAAGGGGGCGCGGTGTTATTGACCATCGACGAAACAAAGGCATATTTGCAGCGCTACCGGGAGGCGGGGCAACAGGCGGCAAGACTGGAGCGGGAGATTGACCGATGGAAGGCCCAGGCGCGGCGCCTGACGGTCAGCTATGGCACGGCCCCGCCTGTCACCGGGGATAGTGTTGAGGCCGCAGCCGCCCATGTGGATGAGCTGACGCGGGAGCTTGCCGCCCAGGTAGAGGCGCTGCTTGCCCTGCGGCAGGAGATTGAGGCTTCTATCTCTGCTGTGGAGGATGCCCGTCACCGGGAGCTGCTGCGCCGCCGGTACATCGACGGTCAGACCTGGGAACAGATCGCCGGGGCGATGCATTACAGTACACGCTGGGTTAAACGGATGCACTGCTCTGCACTGCAGGAGGCGGGAAAAGCCGAAGGAGCGGGAGCGGGTGCCTGCCAGGCAGCTATGACACGGCCCCACGATGAAGATCAATCACAATATACCGAAGAAAAGCGGGCCACAGCGTCCGATACCACGCGGAAACGTTCTTCTTGTTTCCGTACTTGATTTTTTTGAAAGGATTTATTGAAACAGCTATGAAAAACATGAAAGCCGTCAACACTGCAAAGGCACGGGCTGAGGAGATTCTGGCCCAACGGGCCGCGGAACTCGCAGACCTGGAAGGCAAAATTCAGAACGAGATCACCAGCGCAGAGGCCGCGGACAAGGCCGCTGCTGTCGCCGCAGACGCCGGAGACACGAAGGCATATCAGAAAGCGAAGGACGCCCGCCGCAACGCTGAGGACGCGCGGGAAATGTACGAGATGAAGCGAAACAAGGTTCAGGCAACCGCCCTTATCAGCGAAGAAGAGCGGGACAAACTGATCAATGCCATATTGGACGAAGTGCAGGCAGAGGAAGACGAAGCCCGCGAGAAGCTCGCCACGCTGTCCGATCAAATGCACGAAATAGGCGCCACGCTGTCCGCCTCTGCAAAGGCTGCCAATGAAGTATTGCATACCTTGCAGAGTGATCTATACATCGGCAGCAAACCAGAAAGAGAGCGAACCGCAAAGGTACAGGGGACTATATTCTGGAGTGATGCGGGTATAACCAATCACCAGTACGGTGTATATACCGGCAAGCGTACCACCCCCGCCCCTAAAGTGTGGAACCGCGTATGATGGAAGACAGGGAGCTTGAAGGGCTGTTTTCTCTTATGGTACAGAACAAGGCCCAGCAAGAAAAGGCCAGGGCAACGAACCAGAAAGAGGCCGGATATGCCGAAGATACCCCCCGGCTATACCAGGAAGAAAGGCAGCGCCGTTTTATAAAACAGCTACTCGACGATCAAGTCTATTGGCGCTGACAATCTGAAGCATGGCCCGCTCCACGCAGACGGTAATATCGGCAACGTAAAACAACAGGCTGCTGCCCCTCGACCGGCGCGGCGCCGATTGGACACAAAAGAGAAAAGGGGGATTGACCATGTGTAAAAATGCTTGCTTTTCCGTCAGCAAAAATTTCCCGGCGGCTATAGGGGGGGTATACCCCCCGCCCCCCTCGCCTGGAAGGACTTCGACGGTCAGTACTCAAAAAAACGCATAGGGTTCTACATGACGAATGAGGATTTGGCCGGGCTGCTCCAAGCCGGGGAGCAGGAGCATATCGGCACACTGTGGGAACAGGTCAGGCGGTTCGTATATCAACAGGCCGGGCGCTATCTGGCAAGCCTCCAGGGGTACGGCCACGGCCTGGAGCTGGACGATCTGGCCCAATGCGGTTTTCTGGCCATGCTGGACGCCGTGGACAGCTTCGACCCTGACAAGGGCAGCTTCCTGGCCTGGTTCGGGTATTACCTGCAACGGGCCTTTGCAGAGGCTGCGGGGCTGCGAACATCCAAGAGGGACGCCCTGGCCGCCGCGCTGAGCCTTGACGCGCCGATCACGGACGATGGAGATGTCACCCTAGCTGACACGCTGGAGGCTGACAACGGGGCTTTTGACAACACAGAGCGGGATATGTGGCTCCAACAGCTTCATAAAGCCATGACGGGGGCGCTGGAGCGCCTGACGCCTAAACAACGGGCCATTGTAGAGGCCCGGCATTATCAGGATAGGCCCCGGCGTGAGATCGCGGCAAGCTTGGGCTGTTCTGCAACCAGCGTTGAACAGCAAGAGAGAAAGGCGCTTGGAGAGCTACGGCGGTCGAAGCACCTGACCGGGCTTGACCAATTCGTGGAGGAACAAACGGACTATTTTTTTCATGTGGGCGTGACCCGGTTTAATTCCACGGGTACGTCATCGGTGGAGGAAATAGCAATGCAGCGGGAACGGCTGCGGGAAAAGGCAAAGAAAATAAACGGACTGGAGGGATAACATGGCAGATGATATAGTCCCTGAGCTGCTGGAGGCCATACAGAAATCATTTGCCGATTTTGTGGCGGCTGACGCGGACATAACCGCTCTGCTAGAGAAGGTCGCGGCAGGAACGGCTACACACGCGGAGACAGAGGAGTATGCTCTGCTGATCGGCGAATACGCTGCCTCTGCCCTGAAAATAAACCTGACGGCGGAAACGCTGCCGGATGGTACGCTGTATTATAACATCGCAGAGCGGACTATTCCGCCCACATTGCAGCAGAGCTATGAGATGGTTACGGACGTGGCCACGCAGGTACAGCAGACCCTCAACGAAGCCGCCGGCATAGGTATTAAGCCCATAACAGCAGAGCTGGACACTGAGCGGGTTGAAGGTATCGTGAACACCGCCGTCAACGCTGAGAACATTGAAGCGGCTCAGAAGGTAATCGGCGAATCTGTCGTTAACATCACGCAGAGCTTTGCGGACGATTTCGTCCAGTCTAATGCGGAATTCCACTATCAAGCCGGGCTAAAGCCCACAATCACCCGAAAGGTGGTAGGCGGCTGCTGTGACTGGTGTATGTCCCTGGCGGGGACATACGAATACGGCCAGCATCCAAAAGACATATTCCGCCGCCACAAGAATTGCCGGTGTACGGTTACATATGACCCCGGCGATGGCAGCAAGGAAGATGTCTGGACGAAAAAGCCGGTGACAAGCAGCGCAGATGCTGCTACAATAGAGGAAAGAAAAACAATCGGGATTAAGTCCCTGCCTGAGGAACTGGCTGCGGCTCCAGGTCGACTCTCATCGTATACGCCAAGCTCGCTCAAAGACGCATTGGAACGCGCCGGCCTAAAAGTAAAACCGCTGGCGCAAGGGCGACTAAAAGGTATCACGTTTGAAGATGGCGGCGGTTTTAAAGTCAATTTTTCAGATGGCGGTCTTCTTCAGTATCATCCAGAAAAGGGTAGTCATCACGATGGAGCATATTATAAAATATCCACAGGAAAAGGAGGGACTCACCGCTATGGACTCGATGGAACAAAGCAGGATAACTGAATGGTTGGGAAAAATTAAAGAAAAGCTTTCAAAAGTTTATAAACAAGAAAATTTCGGAGAACGAACATATTTTGTAAATCAACATGGAACACCGTTCATGCCGTTCGCTTTTCCTGGCCGTTTTGCCTTAGGGATTGAATACGCAGATAGCAAAGAGGATGCTGTTTTAGGGCGGTTTGAGGACGGAGACTTGTTTTACATTGAAGATTATGTGACCGTAGATGACCTGTTCCGCGATATGTTCCAAGAGATAGAGGGTTGATATGAACAAAACCATATTGCATGATATTATTTCAACACTGGTGGAATATGCGGACGAACTGAAAAGCCGGCCTAATCTAAACGAGGTGGAGCGGGGGGAGCTTTTGGGGTATGCTGAAACGCTTTCGGTCATTCGGGACGCCTGCCCGGTTGATGAGCGGGCGGACATAGGTCTTGATTTTGACGTAGATGAAAGGTATCTTCAATGTTCCACTTTGCTGTCCATTAAACAGGACAGCAAAGTGGAAAAGGTATGAAAAGTTTTCCCCTAAGTTTTCCCCTAAGAGGATGAACAACAATGGACACCGGTGGACAAACCGAATCCGGAAAGCATTGATTTTTCAGGGTTTTTAGACAATCGTGGACGGCTGTGGACAGGGGTTCGACAATTCGAATCCTTCTCCCGCTGCCAGTGGAAAACCCTGGAGTCTCAGTGACTCCAGGGTTTCAACCTGTCAAAGAACAGCAGAACGGCTCAAGCCGGAACTGCTGTTTTTTGCTTGCAGGGAGGAAAAAAGAAGAAAAATCTAAAAAAGGTGGGCGAATTCCACGCCCAGGTTGCCAGCTTTTTCAGGTTCATGGCAGCAAATTTGAGCTTGACCCATCAAGTGACAGCGGCCAAGCCTCGGTGATGTGTGTATCGCATGGCGTGCTTCTCTTTTGCATCTGCGCGGGCGTATATATTCCCTTTTTTGACAGACTGTAGCGGCTTTTCCCCACTTTTCATCGGCGGGCGGACGTGATATAATAACGCCAGGTCGTTTTTATATTTTAATTTCAATCGTCTTGCTCCCGCTCTTTGGGCGGAACCGCAAGACATGATATAACTGGAGCGGATATATTCAGGATTTTTCGGTGGGGCGCGTATGGGACATTTTAAGCTAATATCAGACTATCAGCCTGCCGGAGACCAGCCGGAGGCCATCGAGGCCCTGGCGGCGGGGCTGGAAAACGGAATAGAGGAGCAGGTGCTTCTGGGCGTGACTGGCTCCGGCAAGACCTACACCATGGCGAAGGTCATTGAGCGGCTCGACCGGCCCACCCTGGTGCTGGCCCACAACAAGACTCTGGCCGCCCAGCTCTGCGGGGAGTTCCGGGAGTTTTTCCCGGAGAACGCGGTGGAGTATTTTGTCTCCTACTACGACTACTACCAGCCGGAGGCCTATATTCCCCACACGGACACCTTCATCGAAAAGGACGCCTCCATAAACGACGAGATCGACCGCCTGCGCCACAGCGCCACCAGCTCTCTGTTTGAGCGGCGGGACGTGATCATCGTCTCCTCCGTGAGCTGCATTTACGGCCTGGGCGACCCGATCGACTACGCCAACATGGTCATCTCCCTGCGGCCTGGGATGGAAAAGCCCATGGACGAGCTTCTCCGCCGCTTGGTGGAAATTCGCTACGAGCGAAACGACGTGGCCTTTGAGCGAAACCGCTTCCGCGTCCGGGGGGACACGGTGGAGATATTCCCCGCCTACGCCCGCGACCATGCCATTCGGGTGGAATATTTCGGAGACGAGATCGACCGCATCAGCGAAATAAATGTCGTCACCGGCGTGCCCATGCGGACGGTGAGCCACTGCGCCATATATCCCGCCTCCCACTATGTCACCACTCATGAAAAAATGGAGCGGGCCATCGGGGAGATACGCAAGGAGCTTGCCGAGCGGGTGGCCTTGTTCCAGGAAAAGGGAAAGCTCCTGGAGGCCCAGCGCATCCAGCAGCGGACGGAATACGACATCGAAATGATGCAGGAGCTGGGCTACTGTTCCGGGATAGAGAATTATTCCCGTGTCATATCGGGCCGGGAACCGGGCAGCGCCCCCATGACACTGCTGGACTACTTCCCCAAGGACTTCATCCTGTTCGTGGACGAGAGCCACGTCACCCTGCCCCAGGTGCGGGCCATGTACCGGGGGGACAGGAGCCGGAAGGAGACGCTGGTGGGCTATGGCTTCCGCCTGCCCTCCGCCTTCGACAACCGGCCACTGACCTTCGACGAGTTCAACAGTCGGATACATCAGGCGGTATACGTCTCCGCCACGCCGGGGCAGTACGAGCGGGAGCGGGCGGGCCAGATCGCGGAGCAGGTCATCCGCCCCACCGGGCTTCTTGACCCGAAGATCCTCGTCCGCCCGGTGGAGGGCCAGATAGACGACCTGATTGGAGAGATTCAGGCGCGCATCGCAAAAAATCAGCGCACCCTTGTCACCACCCTGACCGTGAAAATGGCAGAGGATCTGACCGCCTACCTCACCGACGCGGGCATCCGCAGCCGGTATCTGCACCACAACATCGGCTCCATGGAGCGAATGGAGATCATCCGGGATATGCGCCTGGGCGAGTTCGACGTGCTGGTGGGCATAAACCTCCTGCGGGAGGGACTGGATTTGCCGGAGGTGTCTCTGGTGGCCATCCTGGACGCGGACAAGGAGGGCTTTCTCCGCTCAGAGACCAGCCTTATCCAGACCATCGGCAGAGCAGCCCGGAACGCGGAGGGGACGGTCATCATGTACGCCGACGATATTACCCCCTCCATGCGGGCCGCCATTACAGAGACGGAGCGCCGCCGGGCCAAGCAGCAGGCGTACAACGAGGCCCACGGCATCGTTCCCAAAACCATTGTGAAGAGCGTGCGGGATCTAATCGAAATCTCCGGCAGCGCGGAAGAGGCGGAGGCCGTCACCGCCAGCGGCGTGAAGATGACCGAACGGGAGCGGCAGGAAGAAATAGAAAAGCTGGAAAAGCAAATGCGCAAGGCCGCAAAAATGCTGGAGTTCGAGTATGCGGCAGTCATAAGAGACCGCCTTGTAAAATTACGAGGAGAAAAATAATATTTTATATTGGTCGATTGTAAAATGAAGTTGAACACCTAAAAAATCCATAGCAATTGAAT
>JAJQCH010000001.1 GCA_021202795.1 Oscillospiraceae bacterium | reverse complement strand
AAGGTTCATAAATTCATTCTACCGAGTGTCCAACTTGCACTTGCAATTTGCGAATCTTTTTTAGTTTCAACCCACCCAGGCTTCCAGATCTTTCAGGCAATCCAGGAGCGGCTGGGGAACTTTATCGCCGAATTTCTTGTAGTGTTCCTCAATATGCCGCACCTCCTGCCGCCACAGGTCGGGGTCAATGCGCAGAAGCTCGCGGAGATCGTCCTCCGTTACATCCTCCAGCCCGTTGGTATCGATGTCCTCCGGCTGCGGCAGATAGCCCAGGATGCAAGGCTCCGCGTCAATGACGCCCACGCAGCGCTTCATAATCCACTCCAGGACACGCAGATTCTCGCCGAAGCCAGGCCACAGGAAGTGACCATTGTCGTCCACACGGAACCAGTTGACGGTGAATATCTTGGGCGGATTCGTCAGCAGCTTTTCCATATCCAGCCAATGCTGCCAGTAGTCCGCCATATGATAGCCGCAGAAGGGCAGCATTGCCATGGGGTCATGGCGAAGCTCGCCTACCGTACCCTCAGAGGCAGCAGTCTTTTCCGACGCCATAACGGAGCCGGTGAATACGCCGTGAACCCAGTTTTTGCTCTGGCACACCAGAGGCGCAGTCTTAGCGCGGCGGCCTCCGAAGATGATAGCGGAGATCGGTACGCCCTGAGGATTATCAAATTCCGGGCTGATGCAGGGGCAGTTGGTACTGGGGGCCGTGAAGCGGGAATTGGGATGAGCCGCAGGCGCGCCGGAGGCGGGATCCCAGGGCCGTCCCTGCCAATCCAAAGCATTTGTGGGCGGGTTTTTGTCCATGCCCTCCCACCAGACGGTACCGTCCTCCTTCAGGGCAACGTTTGTGAAGATGGTATTCTTGTGGGTGCTGGCCATAGCATTGGGGTTGGACTTCTCGCTGGTACCGGGAGCCACACCAAAGAAGCCGTTTTCCGGGTTCACCGCCCAAAGGCGGCCATCCGGGCCGGGACGAAGCCAGGCGATGTCATCGCCCACCGTCCAGCACTTCCAGCCCTTTTCCCGATAATAGGCCAGGGGGATAAGCATGGCAAGATTGGTCTTACCACAGGCAGAGGGGAACGCGCCGCAGACATAGCTGACCTCGCCCTGGGGATTCTCGATACCCAGAATCAGCATATGCTCCGCCATCCATCCCTCTTCCCGCCCCAGGCAGGAAGCGATCCGCAGCGCAAAGCATTTCTTCCCCAGCAGGGCGTTGCCGCCGTAGGCAGAGTTGACGGACATGATGTAGTCCTCCTCCGGGAACTGGACGATATAGCGCTTTTCCGGGTCAAGCTCAGCAGAGGCATGAAGACCCCGAATATAGTCTGCGCTGTCGCCAATGGCGTCATAGACCTCCTTGCCCATGCGGGTCATAATAGCCATGGACACCACCACATAGATGCTGTCCGTCAGCTCAATGCCATACTTGGCAAAGGGGGAGCCGATCACGCCCATGGAGTATGGGATCACATACATGGTGCGTCCGGCCATGCAGCCGTCATAGATGCCGTGCAGCTTGGCCTTCATCTCATCGGGATCCATCCAGTTATTTGTGGGGCCGGCGTCCTCCTTTTTGCGGCTGCAAATGAAAGTCCGCCCCTCCACACGGGCCACATCACTGGGGTCGCTGCGATGCAGATAGCAGCCTGGCAGCTTCTCCTCGTTCAGGCGGATAAGCTCGCCGGTGGAGACCGCCTCCGCCCGAAGCTCCTCCAACTGTTCCTCGCTTCCGTCGATCCAGACGACCTGATCCGGGCGGCACAAATCGGCGCAGCTCTTTATCCAATCAAGGATATGTCTGTTGCTGGTAAGTGGTGTCATAGCCTCTCCTTTATGTATCTGATAATTTTCCGATTTCGGTTGTCAGGGCGGCAAACGCCGCCAAATCCAGAGCCTCCCCCCGCACCCGTTCGTCCAGGCCGCAGGCCGCGATGGCACGGGCTGCCGTTTCTCTTCCGCACAACCCGTCCAGGGCATTTGCCAGCGTTTTTCGCCGCTGGTTGAAGGCCGCCCGTATTACTTTGAACAGGGCTTTTTCGTTCACATCCAGGGGCGGCGCTTCCCGCATTTCCAGCCGCACCACCGCACTTGTCACCTTCGGGCGGGGAACGAAGCACTCCGGCCCTACGTCAAATAATATTTCTCCTGTCCCATACCATTCCGTCAGCAGGGAAAAGGCGCTGTAATCCTTCCCGCCCGGCCCGGAACACATCCGCAGTGCCATCTCCTTCTGCACCATGACTGTGATGGTTTTAAAGCATCGGGCCTGATACAGCTTTGTCAGCACAGGGCTTGTAATGCTGTACGGCAGATTCGCGCACACCACAGGTCGCAGACCGGCAAGACGCTCCTTCGCATCCGCCGCCAAATCCCGGCGCAGCACATCCTCGAATATGATTTCTATATTCTCCCGCCCGGCCAGGGTTCTAGCCAACACAGGCTTCAGCGCCTCATCCGTCTCATAGGCCAGCACACGTTCCGCCCGATCCGCCAGACGTTCTGTTAAACAACCCACGCCAGGGCCGATTTCCACCACTCCGTCGCCGGAACCGACGCCGCTCTCCGCCACAATGCGCTCCGGCACCCAGGGCGCAATGAGGAAATTTTGTCCCTTCGCCTTGGAAAAATGAAAATCCGCCGCCGCGAGCAAGCCACGTATCTGCGTGTAATCACATAAATCGATCTGTGCCATCGCCGTCACCCGATGGGCAAAAGCCAGCACACGATCGGTATCGTCACCACAGACAGCACCGTGGTAACAAATACCGTCCGGGAGGCTATCTTCTCATTCCCGCCATATTGAATGGAAAGCATGGTGGCAAAGGAGGCCACAGGCATAGCCGCCAGCACCGTCATGGTGCCAAGCAGCACCGTGTCCGTTATAAACAGGCGCAGCGCCGCCCACACAAGCACCGGCGCAACCAGCAGCCGCACAGGGGCGAAGGCATAGGATCGCCAGTCGCCAAACACCTCGCTCAGCTTCTGACTTCCCAGAGAGGCCCCTATGATGATCATGGCCAGCGGGACGATGGTATCCCCCAGCAGGTCGATGGCATCCGCCACCGGGGTCGGAATATGTATCTTCGTCAAAAGCAAAATAATGGCAATAATCGCTGAAATAAGGGGAGGATTCACAAGCTGACGCCAGCTTATTTTTGTTTTGCCCTGGCCCCGATGCAGCAGACTGATGCCCAGCGTATATGCCAGCAGGTTAAACGGCATATTCAAAATCGCCGCATAAAACAGACCCTTGCTGCCAAAAAGCGTCTCTGCCACCGGGAAGCCCATAAAGCCCACGTTGCCGAATATGGTCATAAAACTGTATATGCCCCGGTCTTCCTTTTTAAAACGGTAAAGCACCGGGGTCAAAAAACCCAGGGCTACCAGGACGCCATACATAACGCAGGCCGCGCCGAACACGCCCACAAGCTGCCCCGCTGTAATATCTAAATCCTCGCCGACAACACTGCTGATAATCTGTGCGCTCTGGGGAAAAACAAGTGCGAACCGGGTAAGACGGCGGTTCGTCTCCTGATCTACCACCCCTGTTTTCGCCGCCGCCACACCGACCAGCAAAAGGATGAGCAGGACGAGCATCTGCTCAAAAACTGATGAAATCTCCATAATGCTATTATATTACCATCGCAACGGGACAAATGCAATAAATTTTTTTAAAATACAGGCAAAAGAAATACCAAAGAGTGTTAAAACCACAGTAAAAACCGTTTCTCTTGCCCTGCAGGCGGTATCACCGCAGACCTCAGGCCATGCCGGCAAAGTGGGCCGCAAACCACGCAATGCTCGCCGCTGTTCCAACGAAGGTCAAAAGCTTGCCGGACACCCGATCCTTTTTTCGCCCCCGGCGGCCCATAGTCTTTTTCAGATAGGCATCGGCAGCCCGCCGGGCCTCGGCCAGCACCTTATCGGGGCTGCTCTCTCTGTGGAACGCATCGTCCCGAATGACGAATATGGCCTCTTCAAATATTCGCGGGTCTGGAGATCGCACCACCACGACCCGCCGGTTCGTTCCTTTTATCATCCTGACAGCCTCCCTGTTATCCCTATGCTTCCAGTCTAACCGGCTGCTGCCAGGATTATACCGTTCTTCATGATTTTTCCATGGGATCTTGACCCCCAGCTTCATTGCTCTCACTGCCGTTCCTCCACCCGAATCGCCAGCGCCGTCATATCGTCCGTGTGGCCGAAGCGCTCCGCCGCCGTCTTCAGGGCGATTCGGGCCAACGCCTTGGTTTCCATGCCGTCGCTGGCGTTTAAAATATCCCGGAGCCACTGGTCGTTTTTCTCCGCCAGCACGCCGTCAGAAGCGATAAGCGCCACATTTCCGGGCCGCAGACGCATTTTTATCATATCCGGGTTCGACCCCTCCCCTGCCAGCATCCCCGCCACCAGGGAGGTACAGCGGATCCGCCGAATTGCCCGCCCTGTTTTCACATAGGAAGGAGCCGCGCCGTATTTATAAAAGCTGGTCTGCCCGGTGAACAGGTCAATGCAGCACAGATCCACCGTGGCATAGCCCCAGTCCTCCCCGTTTTTCAGCATGGCGGCAGAGTTTAAAAGCCGCATAGCGCAGCCCGGCTCCGTCCCGGCCTTTAAAAGCTCTTCCAAAATTTCCACCGTGGCGATGCTCTCATGGGCCGCCCGTTCCCCTGTCCCCATGCCGTCGGACAGAATGACGCACAGCAGCCCGCTGTCCGTCTTAAAATACGTCCCCCGATCGCCGGAAACGATCTCTCCCTCCTTTTTCATAGATGCGATGCCCACAGACACCGCCAGCGGCTCCGCCTGCCGCAGAATCATCCGTCCCGGCTCCCCGGTCTTAATGCGGCACAGGCGTACCCCCGCCACATCGGACAGGCGTTCCAGGTAATCCGGCTCCTCTGCCAGGGCCTCTGTTCCGGATCCCTCCAAAACGGCGTGAAGCCGCCCGTGACCGTCTCGGAAAGCGGAACAGCTCCCCTCTATCTCCTTGGCCTTTAAAAACCGTATCAGCCGCCGCTCCACGGCTCCATCCGGCCCGGCGGCGCCGCCCAGCTCTCCGGCGGCATCTCCGATGACAGCCGCCATATCCACAAACTGCCCGTATGCCGCCGCGCGGCTCTCCTGGAGCCGCGCCCGATACTGCCGCCGGTACAGCAGCCCCCGCAGCTCTCCGTTTACGGCGCTCACAAACGCCTCCGACGCCACGCACCGCTGCCGGAAGGCCACAGGCATATCCTGCACGGTCAGCGCGCCGCGCCGAAGCATTCCCTCCGCCAGTCCCTGGAGGCTTTGCACCGTTTCCGCGTAATCCTTCTTCCAGCACTGCTCTTTTCCGGCGCAGGAACGGCACACAATGTCCGCCGCCCGGTCAAAAACTGCGTCCGCCTCGCCGCTCTCGTCATGCTTTGACTCCGAATGGGCAGCGGATTCATACAAATGCCGAAACCCCGCGCTTAAATGCTCCAGCCGCCGGGCCTGATAATAGCGAAACGCCGTCTCGCCCCGGCCACGGCCCACCCGCAGCAGCGCTCCCATCGGAGTCAGAAGCCCCTGGGGGATGAGCATAAAGAGTACCGAAGCCACAAAGCACTCGTACAGCGCGGCGATATGCGCCCCATCGCTCCAGGCCAGCAGCACCGCCACCGAATTGGCTGCGCAGAAGGCCACGGAAAACGCCAGCCGTCCATAACGGTACAGCGCCCCGGCAATCAGCCCCGACAGGGCGTAGGCCGCTCCATAAAACAAGGACGCTCCCGCCGCCATGTCCATGCCGAGGCCCAGCGCCGTCCCGGCGGCGCAGCCGGGCAGCGGCCCGCCGCAAAAGCCCGCCGCCATCACCAGCAGCAGCGCCAAAAAACGGCCCACAGACACCATCTGAAACAGCTCGATAGACGCCAGCCCCATCAGCGCGCAGGCCGCCAGCACTGCCGTGCTGATCGTCCGGCGCAGCTCCGCCGCCTCGGTCGCAGTCTTCTCCGGCTCTAAAACCAGGCCATAAAAATAGGTGCAGCCTGCGGACAGGATCACCTCCATAAACATCCGCATCATACCGGGTATTCCACTGATGGTCTCCTGGCGATACAGTATGCCCGTCCCCGCCGCCAGCACCGCCGCCACAATCGGCATAAACCATCGCTTTTTTCGACAGGCCAGTCCCTGCGTCACAAATCCCACCGTAAACATCAAAAGCGAGGTAGCGATATATCGAATCCCCACCAGAATGGTTCCAGACAGCAAATATCCAATGTTTGCCCCCACAAGGCACAAAAACCATCCAATCCGAAGCCTGAAGCCCCCACCGCAGCGAATCCGAAGGGGCCGCAGCTCCCAAAAAGCCGCCCCGCGCCTGTGGCAAGGCCCAGAATAAAATAGCCTCCGCGGGTCAGCACCGCTTTCAGCTTTGGTCTGCGCCGCAGCAACTCCCCCCAGGTTAATGCCGGTCGTTTTGCCTGTACAGCCATCGTAGTTCCTCCTGTATTTTTCGTTGACATAATAATACTCAAATACAGTGGAATTTCCCGTCGTATGCTGTAAGTCCACAAAAAAATCGCCTGGATTAAAACATCCAGGCGACATAATCTTATGCTTCATTGTTGCTCTGCGCCGCGCACCAGATCCTCCCCGATCTTATACACGTCCCCGGCGCCCACGGTCAGCACCACATCCCCTGGGGCCACCGCCCAGCGAAGGGCGGTCTCCAGCTCCTCGAAGGAGGGGAAAAACAAACTGTTTGGTATCTGCTTCGCCAGATCCTCCGAGGAAATGCCCAGGGTATTCTGTTCCCGCGCGGCGTATATTTCCGCCAGGTATGTCAGGTCGGGCCGCTTGAGCTGCTGAACAAAATCGTCGAACAGCGCCTGCGTGCGGGAATAGGTGTGGGGTTGGAACACCAAAATCACTCGCTTATAGCCCAAAGGCTCCACCGCGTCCAGCAGGGCCTTCAGCTCCCCCGGATGATGGGCATAATCGTCATAGACGTCCGCGCCGTTATACTTGCCCTTGAACTCAAAGCGCCGATTCGCTCCCTGGAACCCCGCCAGGCCATAGGTCACGGCTGTGGCGGATACTCCCAGGGTGATGGCGGCGGCGGCAGCAGCCAGCGCATTTTTCACATTGTGCAGGCCCGGCACATGAAGATGCAGATGGGCAAACAGTCTGCCATGGTGCAGCACGTCAAATTCCGTCCTCGCGCCCCGGCTGATGATGTTCACCGCCTGAACGTCCGCCTCCGGCGACAGACCAAAGGTGACGACATTTCTGTCAATCCCCGCCAGGGCGTCCATGGTGTTTTCATCGTCCAGGTTTGCAATCACCGTCCCATCCGGGGGGACAAGCTGGGCAAACTTGCGGAAGGAAGCCTTTACCGCCTCTAAATCGTGAAAATAATCCAGATGATCCGCCTCGATGTCCAATATCACCGCCACGGTGGGATAAAAGGACAAAAAGCTGTCGTAATACTCGCAGGACTCCATAACGATGGTGTCCCCCTGTCCGACCCGGTGTCCGGCGTTCAGCAGCGGCAGCGTGCCGCCGATCATAACAGTGGGATCCCGCTCCGCCGCCATCAGAATATGGGTACACATAGAGGTGGTGGTGGTCTTGCCGTGGGTTCCCGCAATGCACAGGGCGTTTTTATAGCCCTTCATCAGAGCGCCCCACGCCTGGGTACGCTCAAAAACCGGGATGCCCAGAGCATGGGCGGCCTGTATCTCCTGATTGTCGTCCCACACGGCGGCAGTGCGCACGATAAAATCCAGCCCCGGCTGGATATTTTCCGCCCGATGACCGATGTTGACCGGGATGCCCCGCGCCTCCAGATGCGACACCTTTTCGCTGTACTGCACATCGCTACCCGTAATAACGAGTCCCGCATCCTGCAAAACCTCCGCCAGCGGCGACATGGACACGCCGCCAATACCAATAAGATAACCCCGCTTGCCGGGAACCAAATAATCATCAAAAGAAGACATAACCGCTCCTTAACATATCTAAATTCAATAGGCTGTTTGCAAAATCACCCTATTATATTCCCTTCTCTTCCATTTTACAAGTCCTTACAGAATATAGAAATACCACAAATTCCACACATCACAGCGGAAGAGCTATCCCTTATTATACACAAACGTCCCCCGCGCCGCAAGATGCGAAGCGGGGGACGCTGTTATTGTTCAGGCTGCCGCCTGAAAGGGTTTATTTCTGGCTGGCCAGCCAGGTGTCATAGTCGTCGGCGCCGAACTGGGAGACGAACATCTCAAAGGGGAAGTCGTTCACGTCGTCGCCATAGGCCACGGTGTCCAGCTCGCCCAGGGCCATGGTCTTGGCGCTGTCGTCAAAGCCGGAGCCGTCGCCCTCGCCCTCATAGGCGTCCATGTAATCCCGCAGGTACTGAACATAGGCGTCGAACGCGTCCTTGCCCTCCAGGGCGGCAGATTCGGCAGCAGTCTCATCCGCGCCGCCGGCGCTGGCTAGGAAATCGCTGTAGGACACGATGTCCCCGAACTCGATCAGCATGGCGAAGGGGGTTGCGTCGTCAGAATAGGCGGCCTCTTCGGTTGCCTCGATCTCGGCAATGGCCATTTGGGCTACTTCCTCGTTGGTGGAGTTGCCAAGGCAGTCGATGCAATAAGCCTGATAACCGGCCCAGTCAGCGGTGTAAGCGGCAGGGTCAACAGCGACAGCGGCGGTCTCCTCCACCTCGGCGGAGGCAGCGGCCTCGCCGGAGGCAGCGGCGTCCTCATCAGCCTCGATGCCGGAGGTGGCCTCCTCGGACGGGGTGATGGTGTAAGTGCCGTCGGCGTTCTCGGTGACGGTGCCGATGATGGTGCTGGTCTCATCCACGGTCAGGCCGTTGACGGTGCATTCCTCGGTGACTGTCCAGACGGAACCCTCGGTCAGCACGATATAAGCGGTGCCGATGGTGTCCTCCTCAGAGGAAGGCTCCTCGAAGATGATGGTGCCGGTCCACTCGGAGTTGATGAAGGTGGCGTTGATGCCGTTGGTGGACTTGCCGCCCACATAGAAATCGCCGTTCATCTCGCAGGTCTCGTCGGACTCGCCGGTCACGTCCCAATAGGTAGAGGAATTCTCATCCGTGAAGGTGACGTTGAGCTGGCCGCCGTTCTCCGCGGAGGCAATCAGGTTGTCGGCGGGGGTGTAGTAGCTCTGCTCCTCCTCGGTCAGACCGTTCCACCACTCGGACTCAGGGCCGTAATAGGTGTAGTTGTCGTTGACCAGCAGGGAGGCAGTGATGTTCACAACGGCGGGAGAGCCGTCAGAGTAGATGACCGCGAACTTGTTGCCGCCGGAGTAGCCGGGGGTCTTGGAGCGGTCGAGGTACCACCAGAGGATGCCGTTTTCGTTGTAGTGGGGGGTATTGGCGGAGTCGATGAAGATGTTCATGCTGGTGCCGTAGGAGTTGCCCTCCTCCACGATGTACTGATACAGGGCCGCGTCGGCGCGGGTCAGATATTCGGCATAGGTCTCATCCTCGCCCTGGGGCTCGATACCGGCCTCCTCGCCGATCAGCGCCAGGAACTCGTCGGGGGAGCCGACCAGATAGGCATTCTCTTCTTCCTCCGCGTCATAGTAAGCGGAAACGCGGCAGTTCTCTACCCAGATACCGGCGTCCTCAGTGCCGCTGGTGCCGGAGGCGCGAACCTTAATGCCCATGCAGCCCTGGAGGCGGCAGTTGAACGCGTAGCCATAGCCCGCGGAGGCGGAGCAAAGGGCGGCGTCCAGGTTGGAGGTGCAGTTGGAGTTGAACACATAGACCCAGCTCTCAGAATAGCCGATGGTGTAAACGCCGGCGGAGCGCAGGCCATAGCACTTGGTCACGACCCGGTTGGCAACGATGGTGCCGCCGCCCTTATCGGTAGCCAGGGCGGTACCGGCGTCCAGGCCGGAAACGATGACGGTCACGTCGTCAGGATGCTCGGTGATGTCCAGAACGTTTTCGCCGTCCTCATCCTGGGTCATGGCAGCGTAGCTGTAGTCAGGGATCTCTGTTGCTTCAGGGTCAATGATGTTGACAGAGCCGTCTTCATTGATAAGATTGGTTCCCTCAACATTAATAATAATCTGTCCTCCCTGGGAGACATAGGGGCCGTGGCCGCCGGAGGAGCAGGCGAAGATGTCGCCGCCGTTAATGATGGCGAGACCGCTGCCGGTGGCATAGATGGAGTTGTTGGTGCCAAGGATCTGGGGCTGATTCAGCACCAGGGTGGCGGTATCATAATGAATATCGCTTTCAGTGATCTTGCCCTCGGTACCGCCGTCCACATGAACCTGGGAGCCGACGCCGTAGAAGTTGCCGCTCTCAGAGGGGCCGCGTCCGCTGGTGTAGCAGAATACGGTCAGGTTGTCGATAGTGTAGGAGCCTGTCCCCTGTACAAAGACAGAGGCGTGGTCTACATTGTCGGCGGAGTAGACAGTCTCCCCGTCCAGGACGGAGCCGTCCTCGCTGGTCTCGTCCACCAGCTTATAGAGGTAGGTGCAGTACATGATCACAACGCCGCTGGACGGGCCGCTGGTGATATTGGCATAGTAGTTGTGCAGGCGGATGATGTCGTAATCCTCGCCGTAAACCAGACCCTCGGTCTCATAGATGCCGTTGATGACCTCGGCCTTGGTGAGGTACTCCACCTCGTCGCTGGCCTGGGAGCAATAGACCTCCTCATACAGGGAGTCCTCATAGACGTAATACACGCCGGTGGAGACGCCCAGGGCATGAACATAGTCGGTCACAGAGGTATTGGGGTTCTGCACCTCATACAGGTCTTCGGGCAGCTCTGTACCCTCGGCCACAGCGCCGTCCACGATGTCTACATAGGAATACTCCTCGCCGGTGCTGAAGGAACGGGTCTCCGCCTCGTCCTCCCCAAGCGCCACAAACTCGGCCTCCACAGCGGCGGAGTCCGCGCTGAAGGTATAAACCAGGGTGAACTCCTGGGTCAGCTCGTCAAACGTGGTGGTCTCGCCGTCCACGGTGATGGAGGCGATCTTATAGCCCTCCGCCGCGCTGACGGTCAGCTCCGTGGACAGGCCATAGGCGTCCTCCGGCACATAGTAGGTACCGGCGGGGGTGATGGTGCCGTTCTCGCCGGGATCGACTACAAAAGCGATGCAGCCGTCCATGGAAACGGTCTCCTTGCCGTTGAACTCAGCGGCGGCGGCAGCGGAGGAACCCTCCTCCGTGATGACATAGCCGGAGCAGCTCAGCCAGGGGGAGTCGGAAACCTCCACCGTGGCGGGGATGACCCAGGCGATGGTGTCGTTGAAGTCGTGGATGGCGCTGTCGGCAATGTAGCCCAGCTCCTCAGGGAACAGCACATAGGTGCCTTCCAGCTTGTTGTTGGACATGACGGCTCCGCCGTCGCCCAACGCGTCCACCGTCTCCGTGCCGATGTAGCCGGGAACAAGGACGACCATCTCCGACTTCACGGACTGGGGTGCCTGGATGATGGTGATGACACCATCCTCCTCGGTGTACATCCAGCCGCTTTGTTCGGCAGTGGTAGGCCCGCTGATCTCCACAACAGGAGCATCGGCGGTGCTGCTGGCTTCGGAAGACGCGCTTGCGGAGACTTCACCAGAAGCCTCGTCCGTGGCGAATACCGAAACGCCCATCATCATGATCATCGCAAGGACCAGGATGACGCTTACTAGTTTCTTCATTACGTTCCTCCTTAGAATTTCCGCAAAATGCTCCAAAAAACATTTCTGCAAATTGCAAGTGCAAGTTGGACACTCGGTAGAATGAATTTATGAACCT
>JAJQCH010000127.1 GCA_021202795.1 Oscillospiraceae bacterium | reverse complement strand
GGCCCACCCGGCCCCGGAGCTGGTGGAGCTGGCTCAGACCGAAGCGGTCGGCGTTTTCGACGATCATCAGGGCGGCGTTGGGGATGTCCACCCCCACCTCGATGACGGTGGTGGCCACCAGTATATCCAGCTCCCCGGCGGCGAAGGCGGTCATAACGGCGTCCTTCTCCTTCGCCTTCATGCGCCCGTGGACGCAGCCGACGCGCAGGTCAGGGAACACCTCGGTTTGCAGGGTCTTTGCGTAGGACTGGGCGCTTTTCACGCTGGGGGGCAGTTCCTCGTTTTCCTCCACCATGGGGCAGACGATGAACACTTGCCGCCCCTCCCCCACCAGACGACGGACAAACCGCCATATCCGGGGATGCATATCCTCGCCCACGGCGAAGGTGTCCACCTTCTGCCGACCGGGGGGCAGCTCGTCCAGGACTGATATGTCCAGATCGCCGTAGATGATCAGTGCCAGCGTCCGGGGAATGGGCGTGGCAGACATGACAAGCATATGGGGCTTTTGCCCCTTTTCCGCCAACGCGCTCCGCTGGGCGACGCCAAAGCGGTGCTGTTCGTCCGTCACCACCAGGCCCAGGTCGAAAAAACTGACGCCGCCGCTGATAAGGGCATGAGTACCCACCGCCACATCCGCCTGCCCAAGGCTGAGGAGGCCGTTCACTTGCCGCTTCTGGACGGCGGTCATGGAGCCGGTCAGCTTCACCACCCGGACGCCCAGCGGCTCCAGAAGCTGGGAGAGCGTCGCGTAATGCTGCTCCGCCAGAATCTCCGTCGGGGCCATAAACGCGGCCTGGAAGCCGTTTTTCACCGCCAACCACATCAGCGCCGCCGCCACCAAGGTCTTGCCGCTGCCCACGTCCCCCTGGAGAAGGCGGTTCATCGGCACGCCGGAGGCCATATCTCCCGCCGCCTCGTCCACCGCCCGGCGCTGGGCCGCCGTGGGTTCAAAGGGGAGTGCGGCCCAAAACTCGTCCATTGGCAGGGCCTGAAAGGACCGCCCCGCCTCCTCCGTCCGCTTTTCCCGCAGCATGGCAAGCGCCGCCGCCAGGACGTAAAGCTCCTCAAATACCAGCCGGTTCCGGGCCTGCTCCAGTGCCTGTTCGTCCCGTGGGAAGTGGATGTTTTCATAGGCGTAGGGGGCCTGGGCCAGATTCAGCCGCCGACACAGCGCGGGGGGCAAAATGTCCGGCATACGGCTGCCGCAGGCGACCAGCGCCTGCTCCATCGCGCTGATGAGAAGCTTCTGCGGCACCCCGGCGGTCAGCCGGTAGACAGGCAAAATACGGCCTGTGACGACGCCCTGCTTTCCCTCCCGCTCAAAGACGGGATTGGTCATGGTGCGCCGCCGCCCCTGCTCGCTGACCCGGCCATAGAAGATATAGGTCTGCCCTGTCTCCAACTGGCTGCGCAGATACGCCTGGTTAAACCAGGTGATGTCCACCGAGCCGCTCTCATCCACGGCCCGAAGCTTTAACAGCTCCATCCCCCTGCGGACATAGGACGCCACCGGCGGCGAGGCCACCATAGCCCTGACGCACACGGGAATCTCCAGCGGCGCGTCCGCAATGGCGCAGACGGCACGCCTGTCCTCATAGGCGCGTGGGAAATAATTCAGCAGATCCCGCAGGGTGTGGATGCCCAGCTTTTCCATGGCCTTGGCGCGGGCCTCCCCCACGCCCTTGAGGTATCTTATGTTGTCGTTTAATTCTGCCATACTTTCATTTTATCACGGACTGTGTTAAAATACAAATATGCTTATTGTGATTTTGACCGGCGGCGCCAGCCGCAGAATGGGCCGGGACAAGGCTGTGCTGCCCCTGGACGGGGAGGCGATGGCCTTGGCCCTGGCAAAAAAATACGAGGCCCTGGGGCCGGTGTGCTTTTCCGTGGACAGGCGGGACAGATTCCCCGCCGGAACCTATGACCAGCTCGTTGACCGCTATCCCGGCCGGGGGCCTCTGAACGGCATCGTCTCCGCCTTTTCGGAGCGGGCAGAGGACATGGTTTTACTGACCGCCACGGATATGCCCGCCGTGAATCCCTCGGCGGCGCTGTATCTTCAGGCGCGGATAGGGGCGCACGACGCGTGTATGTTCGAGGGACAGCCCCTGTTCGGGCTGTATCGCAGGAGCTGCCTGGCCCAGGCCATAGCGTGTCTGGAATCGGAAGAGCCGTCCTTCCGGGCGCTGCTGGAGCTGATCGACGCTCTGATCCTGCCCGCCGGGGACGAGGCGATGTTCGCCAATCTCAACACCCCAGCGGAGTATGACGCGTTCATAAACCGACGGGAGAACTCATAGGATGTACCATCATTTCCATTGACCCGGAGGTATATCCTGTGACCAAGCTGAAAAATATACTGAAGAAACACCGCAGGCTGGCGGGGCCGATGGCCCTTGCGCTTGCGGTGGCGGCTATATTCTGGGCGGTGAACAGCCCCGCCATCGTGGGCGCGTCCGCCTCATCCAGGGAGCTGCCCATCTATTACGTCCAGCGGGACAACAAGGCGGTGGCCCTGACCTTTGACGCCGCCTGGGGCAACGAGGACACCCAGGAGCTTATCGACATTCTGACCTCCTACGGCGTGAAGGCCACGTTCTTCCTCGTCGGCGAGTGGGTGGACAAATACCCGGAGAGCGTCCAGGCCCTGTACGACGCAGGGATGGAACTGGGCAATCACTCCGACGACCACCCCCATATGGCGTCCCTTTCGCAAAAGGAGATCATGGACGAAATATCCATTTGCAGCAGCAAAATCGAGGCTGTCACCGGCCAGGAAATCTCCCTCTTCCGCTGCCCCTATGGGGAATATGACGACGATGTGATCACCACCATCCGCAGCATGGGGCTGTATCCGATTCAGTGGAACGTGGATTCCCTGGACTGGAAGGGCCTGAGCGCGGCGGAGATATACGAGCGCGTCACGTCCCGCGTCGTACCAGGGAGCATTATCCTCTTTCACAATGCGGCCGAGCATACGCCGGAGGCGCTGGGGGATATTATCCAGTACCTGCTGGCCAACGGCTATGAGATCGTCACCGTCTCCGAGCTTCTGCTGACCGGGGAATACGAGATCGATAATAACGGGATGATGTACGCGGCCAGCGCGGCGTGAACGTCCTATTCCTGCTGGGCGCTGTCACCCAGCAGGATACGCAGATAGTCGCGGTGGCTGTAGAGAATACGGTCTATATAGACATCACTGTCGGCCACGCGGTAGAATATCATATAGTTGCCGCTGATGAGAAAGCGGTAGTCCTCGTCCACATCGGCGATGGAGGACAG
This sequence comes from Oscillospiraceae bacterium, assembly GCA_021202795.1. Lineage (GTDB taxonomy): Bacteria > Bacillota > Clostridia > Oscillospirales > Oscillospiraceae > CAJOIG01. Next base: position 8,504 of record JAJQCH010000127.1, on the reverse strand, counting down.
CGGCGTGCCGCTCAACGCATACTCGCGAAGCTGACGAATGGTCTGCGTAATTTTCCGTGCAGTGGAAAGCGCAGCCTGCGGATTTTCCAGGTTCTTGGAAATATAGCTCTTAATCTCGCGCAGGTCATCTTGCGCTTCGGGCGTTAAATGTATCTTATTCATCCCTAAGTCCAAGGTTCGCCTCCACCTCCTCAAGCGTCAGCCAGCCTTCGGTTTCGCCGGAGCGGCGGCCTTTGGCAAGCTCGTTCATCAGGCGGATGGTGGCGCGGGTCTTTTCGTAGTCGCCGATGTCCACAATGGCATAGCGGCCCCGACCGTTTTTGGTGAGAAAGACCGGCGCGTCCTCTGTTACCTCGCGAAGCACCTCGGTATAGTTGCGCAGGTCGGAGATGGGTCTGATATTTGGCATAGCTGTCGCCCTCCTTTTCTATGATACCCCTAGCATAACCCAATTTGCTGTAAAATTCAACCGCGAATTTTACAGCTATTTTTTGTCCGATTGCAAAGCCTGGACGGGTGTGATACAATCGAACCATAAAAAACACAGGAGGTGCGCGATATGGTTGTGTTGCGCGGCGGGACGGTCGTGTCCCCGCAGGGCCTGGAGCGGCGGGACGTATACATCGACGGGGAGAAGATCGCCCCTGACGGAGCGGCGGACGAGGTGGTGAACGTGTCCGGGTGCCTGCTGTTTCCCGGATTCATCGACAGCCATACCCATTTGGATATGCCGGTCTCCGGCACAGTGACGGCGGACGATTTCGCCTCCGGCACCGGGGCCGCAATAGCGGGCGGCACCACGGTGATCCTCGACTTCGCCACCCAGGATCGGGGGCATACCCTGGCGGAGGCCCTGGATGTGTGGCATGGCCGGGCTGACGGGCGCTGCGCGTGCGACTATGGGTTTCACATGGCCGTGACCGACTGGAACGCCGCCACACGGGCAGAGCTTAAAACCATGGCCGCCGCCGGTGTCACCAGCTTCAAGGCGTATATGGCCTACGATAACCTCCGGCTGGACGATAAGGCTCTGGGGGAGCTTCTCGCCTACACCGGGGAGCTGGGGGCGTGGCTGGGTGTACACTGTGAGCTGGGCAACCAAGTGACGGCTCAGGTGTCCGACCTGCTGGGGCGGGGACTGACCGGGCCGCAGTGGCATCCCGTGTCGCGACCAAACCGGGTGGAGGCGGACGCCGTCGCCCGGCTGCTGGCCCTGGCCGGGGAATCCGGCGGGCTGCCGTGGGTCGTGCATCTTTCCACCCGCGAGGGGCTTGTAGCAATCGAACAGGCCCGCGCTGCGGGCCGTCGTGTGCTGGTGGAGACCTGCCCGCAGTATCTGACGCTGACAGAGGAGCTGTATTCCCTGCCGGACTTCGCGGGTGCGAAATATGTCTGCTCCCCGCCCCTGCGCTCGGCCCAGGACAGAAACGCCCTCTGGCGCGCAGTGGCGGACGGGGAGGTCGATATTCTCTCCACCGACCATTGCAGCTTTAATTTCAAGGGCCAGAAGGAGCTGGGCCGGGGGGATTTTTCCCGCATCCCCAACGGCCTGCCGGGCATCAAGCAGCGGCCCGCCCTGGTGTGGGCCTGCGGCGTTTCCGCCGGGCGTATCGGGCCGGAGGATATGTGCCGGATGCTTTCGGAAACACCGGCGAAGGCCTTCGGTCTCTGGGGCCGGAAGGGCGCGCTGGAGCCTGGCTTCGACGCAGACATAGTGGTCTGGGATCCCGGCTATCGCGGTGCTGTCCGCGCTCAGACGCAGCAAATGCGCTGTGATTATTCCCCCTGGGAGGGCTTCCCCCTGACCGGCTGCGCCAGGGCCGTGTATCTGCGGGGCCAAAAGGCCGCCGAAAACGGGAAATGCCTGCGCCCCGGCGGCGGCGAATATCTGCGCCGGGACACCGCGATCATCTCTTAAAAGGAGACGTTATGTCCATACAGGTTATTCAGGGGATTCTCATCCCCTTTCTCGGCACGACGCTTGGCTCCGGCTGCGTATTTTTCATGGGCAAAGCCATGCGCCAGGGGCTTCAACGGGCGCTGACCGGGTTCGCCGCCGGGGTGATGGTGGCAGCCTCCATATGGAGCCTACTCATCCCCGCCATGGAGCAGGCGGCGGACATGGGTGCGTGGGCCTTCGTTCCGGCGGTCGCGGGATTCTGGGCTGGTGTGCTGTTCCTGCTGCTACTGGACAGGATCATCCCCCATCTGCACCTGAACACCGACGAGTGCGAGGGGCCGAAAACCGCCCTGCCCCGCCGGGTCATGCTGGTGCTGGCCGTGACGCTGCACAACCTGCCGGAGGGCATGGCCGTGGGCGTGGTGTACGCCGGGTGGATGAGCGGAAACGAGAGCATCACTCTGATGGGGGCGTTGGCCCTGTCGCTGGGCATCGCCATCCAGAATTTCCCGGAGGGGGCCATCATCTCCATGCCTCTGCGGGCGGAGGGGATGAGTAAGAGCCAGGCGTTCGGCGCGGGGGTGCTATCCGGGGCGGTAGAGCCGCTGGGCGCACTCGTCACCATTCTGGCCGCCAGCGTGCTGGTACCTGCGCTGCCGTATCTTTTAAGCTTCGCCGCCGGGGCCATGCTGTATGTGGTGGTGGAGGAGCTGATCCCGGAAATGTCCGCCGGGAGCCACTCGAACATCGGCACCGTCTGCTTCGCTCTTGGCTTCACTCTGATGATGGCGCTGGACGTAGCTCTGGGGTAATGCGGGCGGCGGAAACAGGGATTTCAAGGCGATCCAGAACACTTTCTGCCTGCTGCTTGATTTCCGGCTGAACACGAGCCGTCACATTTGCGGTTTTGTTTGACATATAGGCACACCACCTTTCACAGATAAGTATGGCACCATGTATGGGCTAATTGCAATACAAAACCCCGCTTTGAACACCACATCAATACGGAAAAATCCGGAGACCCCTAATCATCTCAAGGGTCTCCGGCTGACATTTCTGGCACCCCAAATTGGATTCGAACCAACGGCCTTCCGCTTAGGAGTAGCCCCGGAAGCGAAAAGGTTCGTGCAACACAGTCCGGGAAAACCATTGGAAATACTGAGTTTTACAGTGATTTAGCAAGATAAAAGAATAAGGAGGACAGGAAAAGAACAGAGCCTGTTTATCGCACGACTCTGCTCTATGTCCTTCCTATCTATAAGTTCTTTGCCAGCGTTTTCAGAATAGTAGCCATTTCAGGATCAGCCAACAACTTGAGGAGCATCTCCTGATTGGTCATGCTTTCCTGCTGGGGCGGTATCACAGCACGCTCCTGTTCCTGCGCCTCCGACGTTGCTACTGCTTATACTGAACCATGCTTGACCGCGTTGTATGAAACTCTGCGCCATCATGACAAAAGCTCCTGATAGCATTGATCAAAGATTTGCAGAAACTCATCCAACTCGTCCTGCGTCGTCAGATGACTGAGGCGGATTCGCCAGGAGGAGAGGGCGGTTTGGCGATTGCGGCTGACGGCATAGACGGCCTTGGAGGCTGTTCCCTCCACAGAGCAGGCCGATTTGACGGAAACACAAACGCCGCGTCGATCCAACGCCTTCTGGAACGCCGAACCCTTGATGCCCCGAACGCTGAGGTTAAGAATATGGGGGACAGCATTTACCGGACTATTGATGGATACTGCCGGATATTGTGCCAGGGCATCTCTGAGCCGATGGTTCAGCTCCTGCACATAGCGCACCCGCTTTTCCTGCTGGGTCAAAGCCAGCGAGAGTGCTGTCTCCGTGGACACAGCCAGAGCCAAGGTTGGGGTTCCGCTGCGATAAACAGTCGTGCTGGTTCCGCCGTGAATTTGCGGTTCAATGACCAGATCCTTTCTTTTCAGCAGGAGGCCGCTGCCGTTCAGCCCATAAAATTTATGAGGTGCGATGCTCATAGTATCCACACAGTCTGTCACCAGCGCCGTTTTTCCAACAGCCTGCGTAGCGTCCACATGGAGGCGACAGTTGGGAAAATCCTTCAGCACCTGAGCGATCTCGCGGATCGGCTGCACCGTACCCAGCTCGCTGTCTACCGCGCAGACCGATACCAGAACGGTATCCTGACGCAGAAGCTCCCGAAGCTACTCCAAATCCACGGTGCCGTCCCGGTTAATCCTGACCAGGTCAATTTCGCAGCCCTGCCACTGAAGCGCAGACAGCGTACCACTGACGGAGGAATGCTCCAGGGCAGTGGAGATAATGTGTTGCCCCTGGTGCCGCGATGCCTGTACTATGCCCTTGATGGCCAGATTGTTGGATTCACTGGCCCCGGAGGTGTAGATGATCTCAGCGGGGTCGACATCCAGCAGAGCGGCGATGTGGGCCGTGGCCCGATTCATCTCGTCCAGGGCCTCCCGTCCGGCTGTATGTGTGGAATTTGGGTTTCCGATATAACGCTGTTCCGTTTGGACGAACGCCTCCAAAACAGCAGGATCCGCCGGTGTGTTGGCGGAATAGTCCAGATAGATCACATCACACCTCCGTTATCCATCAGAGTGTCATCCATGGCCGGAGCGTCCTCTCCCTGTGGGCCTGTTCCAAAGGAAGGTCGAGCAGAAGCAGCGTCTCCTCTCCGGCGGCTTTCAAAATCAGTGTACCATCCGGCCCGGCGGCCAGGGACTGACCGGCAAAGTTCATAGCATCCTCCTGTCCCACCCGGTTGCACATCGCGGCAAACACAGTGCATTGGAAAGCCTGTACCCGTATCTCCCACTCGAACAGCTCCAGCGGCTCTCCCTCTATGTTGGCGGTGGGGATGATAACCAGATCTGCTCCCTGCTTCGCACAGGAACGGATGCCGTCGGGCAAATGCCGGTCAAAGCATATCACCACGCCCACGGCTCCAAAAGGCAGCCGGTAGACCGGGAAACCGTCGTCGGAAGGGGTATAGTAATCCCGCTCATAAAAATGTTTGGACTGGGTGATATGAACCATTTTGGAAACACCCAGGATCTCTCCGTTCGAGTCGATCATCACCGAGGCGTCGTAAAGCCGCTCGCCCTGGCGCAGATACAGATTAGGGCTGGCGCAGATATGAAATGCCCGGCAGGCATTCCGAATGGCGGCCAGCTCCGGCCCGTCCTGGGTCATGACCCAGCGATCCGCAGACCGTTTTTCATATTGAGGGAAGAATGGCGACAACTGAAGCTCCGGGAAAAAAATAAGATCTGCCCCGGCCTCTCCTGCCAATTCTATATAGTGTAGCGATTTGTGCAGGTTTTCCTCTGTGCTGCTTCCGATTTGTATCTGAGCCATAGCCAGCTTCATAGCGTTTCTTCCCTTCCCGTTTTGAGTTCATCCCGGCTGCTATGCAGTAACGGTGATCGTATTTTTCAACATCCCCATCCAGCAGGAATAGGTATAGGTGCCTTCCTCTTCGGGCGTAAACACAATCGTCACCTCTCCGGCGCTCAGCGTCACCCGCTGGTCGAAGGCAGAGAGTATAATCTCCTTATTGCAGCCGTTCAGGGCGCTTTCCTCCACCTGGATCGTCCACACCACAGGAATACCGGCAACGACCTGGATGTCATCATAGCCGTTTGCATGGAGCGTTGTGGTGACGTACTGCGTATCGCCGTCTACCACAGCGGCGATAACATCGCTGCTGCCGGAGGAGGCACCTGGCAAAGTGAAGCCGGTCAGCACCAGGTTGTTCTGCACCGTGAACAGCCCCATCAGCACCAGCAGGGCGGCCCCGGCCTGGAGCATCCGCCGCCGCCATTTCAGTTTGAGAAGCCCTGCCGCTGTACCGCACAGGAGCACCAAAGGAATAGTACCAAGGCAGAAGAAAAACATAGATGCTGCTCCGGCGAACAGGCTTCCGCTGGCGATTGCGTAAAGCTGCATGGACTGGAGTGGGCCGCAGGGCATTAGACCGTTTACAAGGCCAATGGCATAGGGGCCGTGCGCCCGAAAGGATGCCAGAGCATTGGTCAGCCTCTTGGGGAGCCGGAACCGAACCAGCCGCGGCAGGGAGAAGCCGCCCATCATGCACACGCCCATCACCAGCATGAACAGCCCGGCCAGCAGTCCTATCACACCCCGAACCTGGAGTGAAATGGCTGCCTTTTCCCCGATGAAACCCAGAACGGCGCCAATCAGCGTATAGCTTGTCAGCCGCCCCAGATTATAGAGCAGGCTGCCCCGCAAAGGATGCTGACCTTCGCTGCCAAGGCTCTGGGCCATATTCAGCCCGCCGCACATGGCAATGCAGTGAACGGAGGTCAAAAGTCCGATGAGAAACAGTGCCAGAAAGCTTACCTGCTCCTCGCTCACGGTGGGAAATGCCTGAAAAACCTCTGTCAGTCCCATCTGTCGGGCAATGGTATACAGGGCCAGTAGAATGACCAGGAACCAGATCGCGTTGCTCCTGCCTTTTGCCTTCGTTACAACGGAATAACCTGCTGATTGTACCGCCTGCGTGATCTGCTCCGGGGTACAGGGTGAGGAAAATTCGGCCTCCAGCAGTCCCTTTTGCCGATTGGCTTGTACAGCGTGTACGCCCTCCAGTCTGGACACAGCCAGCTCCAGGACGCGTTCGCATCCATCGCAGGTCATTCCTTCAATATGAAAGCTTTGTTTTTCCATTGTATCTGCTTCAGAACTGTTTCCAGTTGACAAACCGGCTGGCGTTTTCCTCCAGGAAAGAAGCGGGAACGGTAATGACGCCGTCTTCCTCGGTGTAATCCTCCGCCGTGATGGGGACAGGATTGCAGCCGCCGCTTACCACGCCGACATCCGTGGAGGAAAAGCGGTTCAGGCAGTTTTGACAGACAAAGTCATCCCCGTCCTGCACGAAGTAGGCATAAGGAGAGCCGTTGCAGACCTGGCAGGTGTTCAGCGCCAGTCGAATCGTCCCATCGGAGGCCAGCACTGCCAGCACCTCTACGGTAACACCATCCGCGTCATAGTCGAAGTAGCTGGCCTCCGTGCCAATATCCTCCGCCTGAATAAGCAGGTCGCCGTCGCTCACGGCTGTAGCCGATACTTCCTCATTATCCCCCAGGCGGGGAAAAAGGATGGCTGCCGCTGCTGCAAGAACCACTATGACGGCGAGAACGGGCAATAGTATCTTTTTTTGGTTTTTCATTCCAGAACCTCCAACCCGCACTGTATCAGTGCTTGTTTTAAATCACAAAGAATGTCGTCGATGTCCTCAATGCCAACAGAGAAGCGGAAGAAGCCGTTATGAAATTCCTCCGGGTACAGATATTGCCGCTCATCGTTTTCACCCAGGAATACAATCAGGCTCTCATCGTGGCCCAGGGAAACGGCGGAGGTAATGATCTTAAGATAGCTGACAAATCGGTTGTGGGTGTCGTGATTCGCCTTTAACCCGAAGGACAGAACGCCGCCGTAGCCGGGAGACATCTGCCGGGCGGCAACGGCGTGACCTGGATGGCTCGCCAGACCGGGATAGGCCACAAAGCTGACGCAGGGCTGCTTTTCCAGCCAGTTGGCTACCGCCAAGGCGTTTTCGTTGTGCTGCCGCATCCGCAGAGGCAGCGTCACACTGCCCCGCATGATGAGCCAGACGTTGAAGGGACTGATGGTGCCGCCCAGATTGACCTGGGAAGCTGCCCGTATCTGGTCGAGATATGCCTTTTTTCCTACGATGGCGCCGCCCATGGCGTCGCCGTGGCCGTTGATATACTTCGTCAGGCTCTCCACGGAAAAGTCCGCGCCCAGTTCCACGGGACGCTGGTTATAGGGCGAGGCAAAGGTGTTGTCCGCGCTGAGCAGCGCTCCATGCCGGTGGGCAATGTCCGCGATGGCGGCAATATCAGAGACGGTAAGGGTCGGATTGCCCGGCGTCTCGATATGGATGAGCTTGGTGTTGGGCCGGAGGGCCGCTTCCACGTTGGCCGGGTCGGAGGTATCCACGATGGTGGTCTCCACACCAAATTTATTATTCAGCAGCTCATGGAGCAGCCGGTAGACAGCAATATAGGTGACGCTGGAAAATATCACATGGTCGCCCTGGTTCAGCAGCGCGAAAAACAGGCCACTCAGAGCAGCCACACCGGAGGCCAGTACTATGCAGTCCTCGCCACCCTCCAGGGATGCGATCCGCTCCTGGAGATATTTCTGATTGGTGCCGCCGTTGCGGGTATATAAATTTCCGTCGGCGCTTGACCAGTTCATATCGGTGGGGTCGTATGGCAGGGCATAGCTGTTGGCCATGGTGATGGGTCGCTTGATGGCCCCGCTGTCCTTGTCTGTCCCATTGCCCACATGAACGGCTCTGGTAGCGAAGCCGGTCTTATCAAAATCGTTTGGCATATGCGTTACCTCGTTTTGCATTGTAAACCTATATACATACTAGGATAATTGGAATCATAGCACGACAGCAAGGTCGTGTCAAGCCGTTTTACACATATCAGCACCCGGAAAAGCCCGTTTTCCGGGATTTCCGGGGTATATTTGTTTCCGCCTGCGCTGACAGAAAATAAAAAATCCGCAAATTGCAAGTGCAAGTTGGACACTCGGTAGAATGAATTTATGAA
>JAJQCH010000156.1 GCA_021202795.1 Oscillospiraceae bacterium | reverse complement strand
TGTCCAATAAAACGGACTTAAAGACTTAACGACCCAATTACTGACTAACACCATTTATTATACCGCAGGAAATGTGATGGAAGCAATCACATTTTTTGATTCCCCGACAGGACGCGAGGAGGTGTACCCATGTCCATGAACATCCATGAGTCAGCGGAGGACTATTTGGAGGCCATCTATATGCTGGGTCTCAAAAAGGGCTATGCCCGCTCCATTGACGTTGCAAACTCCCTGGGCTTCTCCAAGCCGTCTGTCAGCGTAGCCATGAAGCACCTGGAGGAAAACGGCTATATTTACCGGGATGAGGATCGATTCCTTCACCTGACGGACAAGGGCCAGGCCATTGCCAGCCGCATTTACGAGCGCCACGAGACCCTGGCCGCCTTCCTGATGGCCCTGGGCGTCTGCGAGGAGACCGCCTATAAAGACGCCTGCAAAATCGAGCATGACATCAGCGACGAGAGCTTCCGCTGCCTGCAGGCCTACGCCCATAACAACCTGGACGACCTGCGGGAGGAACAAGCCCAATAAAAAATCCGCTCCAGGCCTGGCCTGGAGCGTTGTTTTTGGAAAAGCAACGCCAAATTCCCCAATCCACTGGGCGGGAACACTTGACGGAACCCAGCTCAGGTGCTAATATTCCTGGTAGCGTATCGTAAATCTTATTTTTCTTTTTCACAGGAGCGGCTATGAACATTATTCTTGTAGGCGCGGGCAAGACTGGCTTTACCCTGGCCCAGTATCTGGCCAGAGACGGCCATGATGTGACGGTTATCGATCGAAGCCCGGAGCGGATTGCTCTGGTAAACACGTCGCTGGATGTTATTTCTATTTGCGGCAGTGTGGACATCGACCTGCTGAAGCTGGCGGGGGCGGAGCGGACAGATCTGCTGATCGCCGCCACAAATTCCGACGAGGCCAATATCCTCTGCTGCATGGTGGGGCGAAAGCTGGGAGTGGGGCATACCATCGCCCGTGTTCGCCAGCAGAATCACTATCAGGAGGTAATTCTTCTGCAGGAGGAGCTGGGCCTTTCCATGACCATCAACCCAGACGCCGCCGTTGCCGGGGAGATCAGCCGGGTGCTGCGCTTCCCCTCCGCCACCAAGGTGGAACCCTTTGCCAAGGGTCAGGCGGAGCTGGTGGAATTCCCTCTGGGAGAGAAAAATCCCCTGTGCGGAACAGCCATTCGGGAGCTGCATGGGCGCTATGGCCGTGGCGTTCTGGTGTGTGCCGTGCGCCGGGGGGAGCAGGTGCATATTCCCAGCGGCGACTTCGTCCTCCATCCGGGGGACATCCTGAGCGTGGTGGGAGCGCCCAAGCAGATACACAGCTTCTTCAAATCCATGGACATCTTCAAGCGCAGCGCCAAATATGTGATGATTGTGGGCGGAGGCCATGTGGGCGTATACCTGGCCCGGCAGCTTCAGGATATGGGCATACGGGTGAAGATGGTGGACAAAAACCCGGAAAAATGCGTTCAGGTCAAGGACTTTCTGCCTAAGGCGGAGGTGGTCTGCTGTGATGCGGCCCAGCCTGAAACCCTGGAGGAGGAGGGCCTGCGGGCCATGGACGCCCTGGTGCTGATCACCGGCTCGGATGAGATAAACCTCATCCTGGCGGCCTATGCCAAAAGCGTGGGGGTGGACAAGGTGGTGCTGAAGGTGAACGAGGAGCATTTCGTGTCCCTGGCGGAATCCTTCGGTCTGGAGGAGCCTGTGCGTCCCAGGGTTATCACCGCCCAGTCCGTTTTGCAGTATGTCCGCAATATGGAAAACGCCAGCGGCAGCAGCGGAGTGGAAATGCTTCGGCATATTCTGGACGGCAAGCTGGAGGTGCTGGAGTTTCGGGCTGGGGTGGATTCTCCCTGCGTGAACGTGTCCCTCAAAAAGCTGCCCATCCGGCGGGACGTGCTGCTGGCCGCCATTATCCGGGACGGGAAGTGCCTTATCCCCGGCGGCGAGGATGAGATCTGGGCCGGGGACAGCGTGCTGGCTGTGACGACGAAAAAAGGCATGACCTGCCTAGATGATATTTTGAAAGGGTAAACCGTGAACTACTGTATGCTGTGGCGGGTGCTGTCCCGCATTTTGCTGATTGAGGCGGGACTTCTGCTGGCGCCTCTGGCGGCGGCGGCTATCTATGGGGAAAGCGTGCTGCCCTTTGTGTGGACGATTCTCATCGTGCTGGCTGCGGCTGGCGCGCTGTGGCTTCTGGGCCGGGGGGCTGAAGGAACCCTCCACACCAGAGAGGGATTTGTATCCGTGTCAATGAGTTGGATCATCATTTCCCTGTTCGGGGCGCTGCCCTTTGTGATGTCCGGGGCCATTCCCAATTATATCGACGCGCTGTTCGAGATCATCTCCGGCTTCACCACTACAGGAGCCTCGATTTTGACGGACATAGAATCTCTGCCCAGGGGGATTTTGTTCTGGCGCAGCTTCTCCCACTGGATCGGGGGCATGGGCGTGCTGGTGTTTATGATGGCTGTGCTGCCCATGGACGACGAACATTCCATGCACCTGCTTCGGGCGGAAGTGCCGGGGCCTGTGAAGGGAAAGCTCCTGCCCCGTATGCGCCAGACGGCCCGCACACTTTATACAATTTATATTGCACTGACCGTGATAGAAACAGGGCTTCTCCTGTGTGGAGGGCTGCCTCTGTACGACGCCCTCGTTACCGCCTTCGGCACTGCCGGTACCGGCGGCTTTAGTGTACTGTCGGAGAGCATCGGGGGCTACGGCAGCGCCTATGTGGAGATGGTCACGGCGGTGTTTATGCTGCTGTTTGGTATCAACTTCAACCTCTACTACATTGCCTTGATTCGCCGCTCCATCCGGGGCTTTAAAAGCCAGGAGCTGTATTGCTATCTGCTGATTATCGTGTTTGCCACCGTCACCATCGGGCTGAATATCAGCGCCCAATATGGGGGCTTTTTCCAGAGCCTGCGGTATTCCTTCTTCCAGGTGACGGCCATCATCTCCTCCACCGGCTACGCCACGGCGGACTTTAATCTCTGGCCCGCCTATTCCCGGACGCTCCTTCTTATGCTCATGCTGGTGGGGGCCTGCGCCGGAAGTACCGGCGGCGGCATGAAAATGTCCCGCTGTATGATTGCCGTGAAGGCGGCGGGCCAGGAGCTGCACCGGCAGCTATTCCCCCGGTCTGTGGATCGCGTTACCCTGGACGGGGAGCGCGTCGGCACAGAGGCCATCCGCAGTACTCTGATTTACCTCCTGTTGTACGCTCTGCTGGTCATCGGCGTAAGCCTGCTTCTGTCCCTGGAGGGGCTTGACTTGGAGACCACGGTGACGAGCGTTATCTCCTGTCTGTCCAATATCGGGCCGGGACTGGGGCTGGTCGGCCCCATGGGAAGCTTCGCCGTCTGGGGCCAGGCATCCAAGCTGCTGCTGTGCTTATGCATGATTATGGGGCGGCTGGAGATCTTCCCGGTCATCCTGCTGTTTACGCCGGACGTGTGGTGCAGCAGCCAGAAGCGGGCGGTTCGCCGCCGGGGCAGATAAAAGCGCGACGCTGTCGGCAGCATAATCCTCCGTTAAAGCGATTCTTTTAACGGAGGATTTGTATGTGTGCATACAGGTGAATAAATCCGGGAAAAATTCAGAAAAATTTCGGTAATATTCAAAAAATTCGTGAATAAACCCTTGAAAATACAGTTATGGAGCATTAAAATAAGAATCTACTGAAAAACAGGAGGCGGTCGCGCCATGAAACGCATATTTATCGACGGCAGCTCCGGCACCACGGGCCTGCGCATCCATCAGCGCCTGGAGGGGCGTGAGGATATGGAGCTTGTGGCGCTGCCGGAGGAGCTGAAAAAGAATCCGGCGGCCAAGCGGGAAATGCTGAACGACGGGTGCGATGTGGCCGTGCTGTGTCTGCCGGATGAGGCGGCTGTGGAGGCAGTGGCCATGGTGGAAAACCCTGCCGTCACGGTGCTGGACGCCTCCACGGCCCACCGAACGGACAGCCGCTTTGTTTACGGATTCCCGGAGCTGGGAGAAAAATACCGATCCGGCATCCGTTCCTCCCGGCGGGTGGCCAATCCCGGCTGTCACGCCAGCGGTTTTATCGCCCTGGTCTATCCCCTGGTGGAGGCGGGACTGATTGCTGCGGACACCCCTCTGGTGTGCCATTCCCTGACGGGATACAGCGGCGGTGGCAAGAAGATGATCGCCCAGTACGAGGCCCCGGAGCGGGACGTTCTGCTGGACGCCCCCAGACAGTATGGTTTGAACCAGAGCCATAAACATCTGCGGGAGATGACCTCGATTTCCGGCCTGACTGTGTCGCCCGTTTTCTGCCCCATCGTGGGGGATTTCTACAGCGGCATGGAGGTCACGGTGGCCCTGTTCGCCAGGGATTTGAAGGGAACGGAGGCTGACGTGCACACGGTCTATCAGGATAAATATACAGGCCCGGTGGTGTTCTATCGACCAGAGGCGGCAGAGGAGGGCTTCCTCTCCGCCGGTGCCTTGTCCGGGAAGGACGGGATGGAGATTGCCGTCCACGGAAACGCGGAGCGCCTGCTTCTGACCGCCCGGTTCGACAACCTGGGCAAAGGGGCCTCCGGGGCCGCCGTGCAGAATCTGAACCTGATTCTTGGGGCGGAGGAGACGACGGGGCTTACTTTATAAATGGAAATAGACGGAACAATATAGGAGAGCAGAGCTATGAACATTATCCAGGGGGGCGTTTGTACCCCGAAGGGCTTTCAGGCCAGCGGCGTCCACTGCGGCGTGCGGAAGAATCGGACAAAAAGGGATCTGGCCCTGATATACAGCGAGAAGCGGGCCGCCGCCGCGGCGGTATACACCAGCAACCTTGTGAAGGGAGCGCCCCTTCTGGTGACAAAAAAACATCTTCAGAACGGGACGGCCCAGGCCATCGTATGCAACAGCGGCAACGCCAACACCTGCAATGCAGACGGCCCCGCCGTGGCGGAGGAGATGTGCCGCTTGGCGGGCCAGGCCCTGTCCATCCCCGCGGAGGATGTGCTGGTGGCCTCCACCGGGGTCATCGGCCAGCGGCTGGACGTGACCCCTATCGCCGCCGGAATGCCCGGCCTGGTGGCGGGGCTGTCTCTGGACAGCGACCCGGCGGCGGAGGCCATTATGACCACGGACACCGCCATGAAGCAGATTGCCGTGGAGTTCCAGGCGGGGGGTGTCACCTGCCGCATGGGCGGCATGGCGAAAGGCTCCGGCATGATTCACCCCAACCTGGCCACCATGCTGGTATTTATCACCACCGACTGCGCCATCGACAGCGGCCTTCTGCAAAAGGCCCTGTCCCATGACGTGAAGGGTACCTTCAACATGATTTCCGTGGACGGAGACACCTCCACCAACGATATGGTGGCCGTCCTTGCAAACGGCATGGCGGAAAACGCCCCCATCACGGCGGAGGGGCCGGATTTTGACGCCTTTATGGAGGCGCTGAACACCGTCACCGTCTGGCTGTGCCGGTCTATCGCCGCCGACGGGGAGGGAGCCACAAAGCTGCTGGAGTGCCGCGTCACGGGGGCCAAAAACGAGGCTGCCGCCAAGACCGCCGCCAAGGGGGTCATATGCTCCTCCCTGGTGAAGGCCGCCATGTTCGGGGCGGATGCCAACTGGGGCCGGGTTCTCTGCGCCATCGGCTACTGCGGGGCGGACGTGGACGTGAACCAGATCGGCGTCTCTTTCGCCTCCGCCGCCGGTACCGTGGAGGTCTGCCGGGACGGGGCCGGGGTGGATTTCTCCGAGGAGGAGGCCAAAAAGGTACTGTCCGAAAAGGAGATCGACATCCTCGTCACCCTCCATGAGGGGGACGGCGCCGCCACCGCCTGGGGCTGCGATTTGACTTACGATTACGTTAAAATAAATGGAGATTACCGCACATAAGCGGGGTGGAAGGTATGACAGAAGAAGCGACAAATCAGGATCGGGCAGAAATACTGACACAGGCGCTGCCCTATATCCAGAAGTACCACGGAAAAATCATTGTGGTAAAATACGGCGGCAACGCCATGGTAAGCCCGGAGCTGAAGCAGCAGGTGATGGAGGACATCGCCCTCCTGCGCATGGTGGGAGTGCGGGTGCTTCTCGTCCACGGGGGTGGCCCGGAGATTAACAGCACTCTGGAACGATTTGGGAAAAAGTCGGAATTTAAGGACGGCCTGCGGGTGACGGACAAGGAGACCATTGAGATCGTTCAGATGGTTCTCTCCGGCAAGGTAAACAAGACCCTGGTGAATCTCCTGGGCCAGAAGGGGGTCAGGGCCATCGGCCTGTCCGGGGTGGACGACCGGCTGATTCAGGCGGACATGAAGGATCCGGCTCTGGGCTATGTGGGCCGCATCACCGGGGTGAACGTGCAGGTGGTACTGGACCTGATGAACCAGGGATATATCCCCGTTATCTCCTCCATCGGCTGGGACGACAAGGGGAACATCTACAACATCAACGCCGATACCGCCGCCGCCTACATTGCCGGGGCCGTGGGGGCGGAGCGCCTGTTTATGATGACGGACATCGCGGGGATTCTCCGAGATAAGGACGACCCGTCCAGCCTTATCAAGGCCATCGACATCCCCGGCCTGGTGGAGCTGTTCGACCAGGGAGTCATATCCGGGGGCATGATACCCAAGGTGGAGTGCTGCATCGACGCCATCCACCGGGGAGTGAAGCGGGTGGTGGTGCTGGACGGGCGAGTCAGCCACGCCATCCTGCTGGAGATTTTGACAAACGAGGGCGTCGGCACTATGGTAATGGAGGATATGACAGATGGAACAGAAGACCACGAGACAGCTTGATGAGGAATACGTCGCCCACACATACGCCCGGTTCCCGGTGGAGATCGCCAAAGGCCAGGGCAGCCTTGTGTGGGACACGGAGGGGAAGGAATACATCGACATGGGCACCGGCATCGCCGTGAACGCCTTCGGCGTGTCTGACCAGACCTGGATCGACGCGGTGACGGCCCAGCTTGGCCGGTTCCAGCATACCTCCAATTTGTTTTACAGCGCCCCCTGCGCCCAGCTTGCCCAAATGCTCTGTGAGGCCACAGGACTTAAAAAGGTGTTTTACGGCAACTCCGGGGCGGAGGCCAATGAGTGCGCCATCAAGGCCGCCCGGAAATGGGCGGAGCAGACCAAGGGGCCGGGCCATCACACCATTATCACCCTGAAAAACAGCTTCCATGGCCGGACGATCACCACGCTGGCTGCCACCGGGCAGGATGTGTTTCACCAGCAGTTTACCCCCCTGACCGAGGGGTTTGTATATGCCGACACGACAAAGCCGGAGGCTCTGGCGGCTCTGGCGGCAGAGCATCACGCTGGAACCATTATGTTCGAGACCGTCCAAGGGGAGGGGGGCGTGCTGCCCCTGCCAGCCGATTTCGTCCAGGCCATGAAGGCCGTGGCGGCGGAGCAGAACCTTCTGCTCATCGCGGACGAGGTGCAGCTCGGCAACGGCCGCTCCGGGGCCATGTACGGGTATATGAATATGGGCCTGGAGCCGGACATCGTTACCACTGCCAAAGGATTAGGCGGCGGACTCCCCATCGGCGTATGTATGCTGGGCCAGCGTGTGGCGGACGTGTTCGTCCCCGGCGACCACGGCTCTACCTTCGGGGGCAACCCGGCGGTCTGCGCCGGGGCCATCAGCATTTTCTCCCGCCTGACGGAGGAGGTGCTGGCTGGCGTTCGGGCCAAGTCCAGACGGATTTTCGATGTCCTGTCCAATGCGGAGGGGATAGAAAGCGTAACCGGCATGGGTTTGATGATCGGGGTCAAGACCCAAAAGCCTGTGAAGGACGTGGTAGCTGCCTGCCGGGAGAAAGGGGTTCTGGTGCTGACTGCCAAGGACAAAATGCGTCTGCTCCCCGCCCTGAACATCCCCGACGACCTGCTGGAGGAGGCGCTGGCCCGTATTGCAGCCGCCTGCGTCTGAGAATAAGAGAAATTTCATGAATTTTACCCCGTTTTTTTGACAGACGGCTCCATATGTGCTAGAATACCCAGTATATTGCATAGCGTCCCGGTTGGGGGGCGCAAATACTACTGAATGTACATAATAGGAGAAATGGCAAATGCTGGAATTTCGCTTTGACACACAGCTTCTCATCGAGGGGCATGACCTGGACGAGGACGTGATTCACGACTATATTATGGAGAACATTCCCGGAGACTGCCTGCTGGCGGTGGGGGATGAGGATTTGATCAAAATCCACTTCCATACCAACGTCCCCTGGAAGGTGCTGGAATACGCCGCCTCCCTGGGAGACATCTTCGATGTGGTCGTTGAAAACATGGAGCGCCAGGAAAACGGACTGCAAGGGTAAAAAAGTCATACGCTACGGGGCAAAGATTGCTTTGCCTCGCATTTTTAAAAGGAGAGACCTATGAAACTGCTGATTTTGGGGAGCGGGCCGCTGATGGAGCAGGCCCTCCGGCTGGGGCGGGCCGCTGGGATGGAGCTGACCGTGACGGAGAAGGCCGGGGATTGCCCGCCCCTGGCGGACTATGACCATATCCTCCCCGCCACGGAGGACGAAGCCCTGCTGGCTTTAGTCACAGGAGAGAAGGCCCTGTTTGACCGGTCGGCATGGGGCCTGACCCGGTCACGGCTTCGAACGGACGAGGTTCTCCGGGCCGCAGGGGTTCCCGTCCCCGCCTATTTCCCGGAGGGGTCGGAGCCATACATCGTCAAGCCCGACAGGGGCAGCTTTGGCCAGGGTATCTGGGTGACGGAGGACTTCTGCGAGGTGGGCGGCGCGGTGAACGCCGGATTCGTGGCCCAGGAGGAGTTGGACGGCCCAGTGTGGAGCGTGGCCGTCATCGGCGCGCCAGGTCAGTATACGGTGTATCCTCCGGCCCGGCTGACCTTCCAGGGACGCCGCCGGACAGCGGCTCATTGCGAAGAGCCGGAGGCAGCTCAGGCCCTGGAGAATACCGCCCGCGCCGCCGCGGAGGCGGTGGCCGTCCGGGGGATTTTGGAGGTGGAGGCCATGCACAGCCACGGGACGTGGCGCGTTACGGATCTGAACGCCCGGCTGCCCCTGTTCACCCCGGACGCCCTGTTGGAGGCAAAGGGCGTGAACCTTCTAAGCCTGCTTATAGCGTAAGCATTTTCACGCGCCGGAAGCGGTTATGACTGTTTCCGGTGATTTTTTTGCCAATTTATTACGATTGTGTAAACTTTTTTACTTGACATAAGACCTGGTTGGTTTTACAATTAATTAGTTACAGTCTGCGTTTTTGTGCCCTGGGGGTACTGTGCCGTCCAGGGGGAGACGCCGGCTGTCGTTAGCGGAATAAGCCTGGCGGGACGTTCCCTCCCGCCGGTTCGCGTGAAATTTTTTTGGAAATGGAGGTGTGTATAGCTTTTATGTCTGCATGGTTCATCATCCTCTTGATCGTGCTGGGGCTGGCGCTGCTGGTGTGCGCGTTTTTTCTGGGAATTTATTACCGCAAGCGTGTCGGCGAGCGGGAGATAAGCTCCGCAGAGGAGGAGGCAAAGAGAATCCTTAACGAAGCCATTAAATCCGCTGAGAGTAAAAAGCGGGAATCGCTTCTGGAGGCACTGGAGGCAAAGGAAGAAATACACAAAAGCCGCGCGGAATATGAACGCGAGGTAAAGGAACGGAGGGCAGAGCTTTCCAAGCAGGAGCATCGTCTCCAGCAGAAGGAAGAGCATCTGGACAAGAAGACCGACGCTATCGATCGGAAAAACGAGCTTCTCACCAAGAAAATCTCTGAGGTGGAAAAGCAGCAGGAGGAGATACAGCAGCTCCGTGATGCCCAGCAGGCCGAGCTGGAACGCATTTCCGGCTATACGGCGGAGGAGGCCAAGGCTCTTCTCATTGATACTCTGGCAAATGAGGTGGTTCACGAGCAGGCCGTGAAGGTGCGGGAAATTGAGGCGCAATACAAGGAGGAGGCCGACGAGCGGGCCAGAGAAATCATAGCCCTGGCCATTCAGCGGTGTGCCGCTGACCATGCCAGCGAGGTGACGGTGTCCGTGGTCAGCCTTCCCAACGACGAGATGAAGGGCCGCATCATTGGCCGGGAGGGCCGGAATATCCGCTCCTTTGAGACACTGGCCGGGGTGGATCTGATTATCGACGATACCCCGGAGGCCATCACCATCTCCTGCTTCGACCCGGCACGCCGGGAGGTGGCCCGTATCGCTCTGGAGAAGCTGATTGCAGACGGACGCATCCATCCCGCCCGGATCGAGGAAATGCTGGCCAAGGCCCAAAAGGAGGTCAACGCCACCATCAAATCCGAAGGCGAGCGGGCCGTGTTTGAGACCGGCGTTCACGGGCTGCACCCGGAGCTTGTGAAGCTCCTGGGCCGCCAGAAATACCGCACAAGCTATGGCCAGAACGTACTGAACCACTCCATCGAGGTGGCTCATATTTCCGGGCTGATTGCGGCGGAGCTGGGCGTGGATGTGGCCGTGGCCAAGCGGGCGGGGCTTCTCCACGACATCGGCAAGAGCATCGACCATGAGGTGGAGGGCAGTCACGTTACCATCGGCGTGGAGGTCGCGAAGAAATATAAGGAGTCCAACGAGGTCGTCCATGCTATCGCCGCCCACCACGGGGATGTGGAGCCTCAGACCGTTATCGCCTGCATCGTCCAGGCGGCGGACGCTATCTCCGCCAGCCGCCCCGGCGCCCGGCGGGAGAACATCGAAAACTACGTCAAGCGCCTGGAAAAGCTGGAGGAAGTGACCATGTCCTTCCCCGGCATCGAATCCTGCTATGCCATCCAGGCCGGACGTGAGATTCGCATCATGGTCAAGCCCGAACAGGTCAACGAGGATCAAATGACCCTTCTGGCCAGGGACGTAGCCAAGAAGATCGAAGACGAGCTGACTTATCCCGGTCAGATCAAGGTCAACATGATTCGGGAGACGAAAGCGGTAGCCTACGCGAAATAAACACAGGGCCGGGGAATCAGAATTGCAGTTTTGATTCCCCGGCCCTTCGAATAGTGCGATAGCAGTTTTGCCGGAAGCGGCGGGAGAAGGGCATAATAGAGCCTTAACGAATCAAAAAGGAGATCAACATGGACTATACGAACAAACGCTTTTCCATCCTGGGGGATTCCGTCTCCACCTGGTATTCCGTCACAGACAAGGATCCCTATCTGTTTTATACCAGAACCCGCGCCCGAATCGGAGGGCTGGCCGGGCCGGAGGATACCTGGTGGCTGGGACTGATAAACGATTTGGGCGGGGTGTTCGATACGAACAACTCCCTCTCCGGCACCTGCGTCACAGACGGCTACGGGGTAGGCCCCGGAGCCTGCACCACGGGGCGGGTGGAGGCATTGGGCCAGCCGGATGTGATTTGTATCTTCATGGGCGGAAACGACATGGGCTTTCAGGTGCCGGAAGGGGAATTTGCCGCCGCCTATGACTTGATGCTCTCCCGTCTGAAGGAGCGCTATCCCGCAGCGGAGATATGGTGCGCCACCCTGATAAACGGGGTCAAGGTGACAGACCGGCCCTATTTCATGGGCGAAGATCCCGCCGTCCCCCTGGAACCCTTCAGCTCCCTCATCCGCGCCGCCGCCCGGAAGGCGGGTTGCCATATCGCCGATCTGGCGGCCTCCGGCGTTTTGTATGAGACCATCGACGGCGCTCATCCCACCAGGGAGGGCATGATTCAGTTAAAGGAGTTGTGGATAAAGGCCATGACTGCGTAAACGGGCGGAAAACACGAGGAAATTGCTTAATTAATATCGTTTTTTCGATGACAATACAGGAAGATTATGGTAGGTTGATTGCATAATGAAGATGGACACTTGAAAAAGAAAATCCATAGTGATTT
>JAJQCH010000065.1 GCA_021202795.1 Oscillospiraceae bacterium | reverse complement strand
TCACTATGGATTTTCTTTTTCAAGTGTCCATCTTCATTATGCAATCAACCAACAAAAAAACACCTTCTCTTCGGACAATATTATAGGAGCCTGCAATGAAAATTGCAAGGCGTTCTTACATTCATCTGCGGCGAAAAGAGGCGATTTGACCAGGGAACGGAAAATCACGGCGGCGAATTTTATCCGATCCTGTTCAAATGGATTCCGCAGCAAAGCGGGAATTTTTATTGAAAATCCGTGATGGATATATTATAATAGATTGATATGTCCTGGCCGGGAAGAATACCGGCAGAGAGGAGGCTTGGTATGAGCGAGGAAATCGAACGGCTGCGCCAATGGGTGGAAGAAAGCGACAACATAGTCTTTTTTGGCGGCGCCGGCGTCTCTACGGAGAGCGGCATCCCGGACTTCCGCAGTGTGGACGGTCTCTACAATCAGCAATGGGCCTACCCGCCGGAGACCATCCTGTCCCACAGCTTTTTTGAGCGTGACCCGGAGGAATTTTATCGCTTCTATCATGCTAAGCTGGTGGTGCATGGGGCGAAGCCCAACGCGGCCCACCTCCGTCTGGCAGAGCTGGAACGAGAGGGAAAGCTGAAGGCTGTTCTGACCCAGAATATAGACGGTCTGCACCAGGCGGCAGGCAGTGAAAATGTGCTGGAGCTTCACGGATCCACTGCCAGGTGCTATTGCGCCAGGTGCCGCCGAGCCTATCCGGCGGATTATATCAACGACTGCGAGGGCGTTCCCAGGTGTTCTGCCTGCGGCGGAGTCGTCAGGCCGGATGTGGTGCTGTATGAGGAGGCGCTGGATGAGGATGTTCTCCAGCGAAGCGTTATGTATATATCCCGCGCGGATATGCTCATTATCGGCGGCACAAGCCTGGCTGTCTATCCGGCGGCGGGACTTATTAACTACTACCAGGGGCATAAGCTGGTGCTGGTGAACCGGGGCCAGACGCCGAGAGATGGTGCAGCGAACCTGATCGTCCGGGGTAATATCGGGGAGGTATTCTCCCAGATATGAGCGCCTCTGTCTTGGGCGTGGATTTTGACCAGGTGACGATAGAGGGGGCTGTGGCCTGGGCCATAGAGGAAATGGGCCGACGGCGGTGTGCCTATATCTGCACGCCGAACCCGGAAATCGTTTGGGCCTGCCGCAGGGATGAGACGCTGCGCGCTGCCATTGCCGGGGCGGATATGACGCTGGCGGATGGGGTCGGCATTGTGTGGGCCGGTCGGGTGCTAAAATGCCCTGTGCCGGAGCGGGCCAGCGGCTATGACTTTCTCCTGGCGCTGCTGGCGGCCATGGAGGGGCGGGTGTTCCTCCTGGGCGGCAAGCCCGGTGTGGCGGAGCAGGCCGGACAGCGGATAGAAGAGCAATTCCCCCGTGTGACTGTCTGCGGCGTCCATGACGGCTATTTCCGGGAGGAGGCGCCGGTTTTGGAGGAAATACGGGCGGCCCGACCGGATCTGCTGCTGGTTTGCCTCGGCTCTCCAAGACAGGAGCTTTGGATGGCAGCCAACAGGGGAAAACTTCCTGTGGGGCTTATGGCCGGTTTGGGCGGATGTCTGGATGTGCTGGCCGGGCAGAAGCGCCGCGCCCCGCGTATATGGATACGCCTGCACCTGGAATGGCTGTACCGCCTGTTTCAGGAGCCGGGGCGAATAAAACGACAGATACGCCTGCCTCTTTTTGCGGCGGCGGTATTGAAAGAGAGAATGAGACGATGGAGAGCGGAAAGCTGATCGTGCTGGAAGGCATAGATGGAAGCGGAAAAAGCACCCAATACAGGCTGCTCCAGGAACGTTTCCGGCGGGAGGGAATCCAGTTTCACAGCACGGTATTCCCCCGCTATCAGGAGGAGTCCTCGGCGCTGATAAGGCTTTACCTTTCCGGCGCGTTTGGAAGCAGACCGGAGGATGTGAACGCCTGCGCCGCCGCCGCCTTTTATGCGGTGGACAGATACGCCGCCTATAAGCAGGACTGGGGCGGAATATACGAGGCCGGAGGCTTGATACTGGCCGACCGTTACACCACCTCTAACGCCGTCCATCAGGGCAGCAAGGTTCCCAGACCGGAGCTTGGCGCGTTTTTTGATTGGCTGTATGATTTCGAATATGTCCGTCTGGAGCTTCCCAGGCCGGATTTGGTGATTTATCTGGATGTGGATATAACGACGTCCCTTTCCCGCATCCGTCGCCGGGCGGCAATGCAGGGAGAGAAGCCGGACATTCATGAGCAAAACGAGCAGTATCTCCGCCAGTGTCTGGTTACGGGAAAGCTGGCCGCCGCTCATTACGGCTGGCAGGTCATACCGTGGGAAAAGGATGGCCGGGAGCGGGAAGCCGGAGAAAAAAGCCAGGAGATATTTTCCCTTATAAAAAAACAGGGACTCATATGAGTCCCCAGGTGGATAAAGTGGAAATATTTCTTGACTATAGAGATTAGCAGCCGCAGTTGTTGCAGGAGCTGCTGTCACAGCCGCAGCCATTGCTGTAGCCGCAGGAGAACAGGAGAATCAGAATAATGATGATCCAAAGCCAGCCGCCGTTATTGCAGGAATTGCAGAACATAGTAAAAGCCCTTTCTCCGCGCTGAGATTTATCGTGACCGCCGTCAGCGCGGTGCAGGCGGCGATGCGCGGTTCATCCAAGTCATACTATGACACAGCGCCTTTTGAGGTGACATTTGAGAAGGAGAGTTTTCATGTCGCGAAAAACCCCAGATGACGATTTTGACCTTCCGAACTTTGACGACCTGGCGGGTGGTGGCACCCAGGGTGGAAATACAGAGAAGGATGGGACAGCGGGCGAGGATTTTTTCGCCTCTCGCACCAAACATACGAGCCGCAGCGACTCGTCGGAGGATGCCTGGGATGACGCAGATCCTGACCAGGTGGATGCGGTGCTGTCTGCCCTGAACAAAAAAAATAAGGGAACCGCCCAGGGAGCGAAGTCGGGCGGACAGAAGCAGAGTGTTCCCCGGAAAAAACAGCAGGAGCCTGACGCCTTTCAGGTCAACGCGGTGCTGGCCGCGTTGAAGGATTTGAGGCGGGAAATACAGGACAAGCCCACTGCTGGGAGAGCGAAGCAGCAGCGAACTGACAGATCGGATAAGGAGCAAACCGATTTGGCGGCGAGTCAGCCTCAGTATAAGCCCGTATGGGCGGACAGAAAGAAAAAGGAGAAGCCGGCAAAAGAGGAACCCAAGGAGCAGGAACCTCTGGAGCGGGTGACGCCGACTATTGGCCGCGATCTGCGTGCCGATCAAATGCTGGTATACGACTCTGAGCTTGACGACATCGACTATACGGACGAGGAGGATCTGCCGGAGGCAAGAGATTATATGCCCATCCGTTTCCGGCGGTATGGCCGGGTAGGAGTCGCCGGAGGTATACTCTATGCGCTGTTCGTTATCAGCGTCAGCATTGTGCTGGCCTGCGCTGCCTGGATGATGGCGGCGGATGTGCTTGCCCTGAACAAGGAGGATGTCTCCGCAGTGGTGACGATAGACGCCTATGAGCCTACGGATGATGACGTTTTAAACGAGGACGGCAACGCCGTGAACGAGGACGGGGAAGAGATACAGGTGGACATCGACCAGGTGGCCACGGTGCTGAAAAATGCCGGCATTATTGAGTATAAATGGCTGTTTAAAATCTATTCCCAGTTTTCCAGTGCGGACACGAAGATAGACCCCGGAACCTATGACGTGTCAACGGAGCTGGACTATCGCGCTCTTGTTACCACCATGCAGTTTGGATCCGGCAGCCAGGAGGAGACCCGTGTGACCTTCCCGGAGGGTTATACGCTCTCCCAGATATTCGCGCTGCTGGAGGAGAACAACATCTGCGAGGTGGAGGATCTGGAAGAGGCCGCCGCCAACTATGATTTTGACTACGATTTTCTAGATGGTTTGGAGCTGGGGGATGCCAACCGCCTGGAGGGCTATCTTTTCCCGGATACCTATGATTTCTATCAGGGCGAGTCGGCTACGGTCGCCATCAGCCGCTTCCTTAATAATACCGCCAACAAGCTGACGGAGGAGATGGAGGAGCAGGCGGCGTCCATGGGCTATACCATGCACGAAATCATCATTATCGCCTCCCTGATTGAGAAGGAGGCAGGAAGCGATGAGGAGCGGGCTACCATCGCGTCCGTTATCTATAACCGACTGAATGCGGGTTGGACATTGGGCCTGGACAGCACCATTAACTATATCCTGGGAAGCAGCACCCTGGAGCTGACCAGCGACGACCTGGCGATAGACAGTCCTTATAATACCTATCTGTATACAGGTCTGCCTGCCGGGCCTATATGCAATCCGGGACTTGCGTCTATCGAGGCGGCCCTGAACCCGGAAAGTACAAATTACTGGTACTGGTACTCCTATGAGACGGACAGCGGCGCATGGGTGACGGAATTCTTCTCTACAAGTGATGAATTCAACGCCTTTGCGGAAGAGCATCCCTATTCCTGATATAACCGTCAAACGAGAAACTTGATAATAATAAGAGGTAGGAACGAATGAACAAGAAATACGGCGTAAACGAGCTGAGGGAGATGTTTTTGTCCTTCTTTGAGACAAAGGGACATCTTCGTCTGCCCAGCTTTTCCCTGATTCCACAGCATGATCCCAGCCTTCTGCTGATAAACTCCGGCATGGCCCCCATGAAGCCTTACTTCACTGGGGAGCAGGAGCCGCCCCGTCACCGGGTCTGCACCTGTCAGAAGTGCATCCGTACAGGCGACATTGAAAACATCGGCAAAACCGCCCGTCACGGCACTTATTTTGAAATGCTTGGAAACTTCTCCTTCGGCGATTACTTTAAAAAAGAAGCCATCGCCTGGAGCTGGGAGTTTCTGACAAGCCCGGAATGGGTGGGACTTGACCCGGATCGGCTCTATCCCTCCGTCTACCTGGATGACGACGAGGCCGCCAATATCTGGCATGAGGACATCGGTATTCCCACCGAGCGTATTTTCCGCTTTGGCAAAGAGGATAACTTCTGGGAGCACGGCTCCGGCCCCTGCGGCCCCTGCTCGGAGATATACTATGACCGAGGCCCGGAATATGGCTGCGGCAAACCCACCTGCACCGTGGGTTGCGACTGCGATCGCTATATGGAGGTCTGGAACAACGTCTTCTCCCAGTTCAACAACGACGGCCACAACAACTATACGGAGCTTGCCCAGAAGAACATCGACACTGGTATGGGTCTGGAACGTCTGGCTGTGGTCTGCCAGGACGTGGATTCCCTGTTCGACGTGGACACGGTAATGAATATCACAAACGAGGTCTCCCGTCTGACCGGGGCCACCTATGGCCAGAGTCACAAGATGGACGTGTCCCTGCGTGTCATTACAGACCACATCCGTTCCGCCACCATGATGATTTGCGACGGCGTTCTCCCATCCAACGAGGGACGGGGCTATGTGCTGCGCCGTCTGCTGCGCCGGGCCGCCCGCCACGGAAAACTCCTTGGCATGAATGATCCGTTCCTCTATAAGGTTGTGGACATGGTCATTCACGAAAACGAGTGCGCCTATCCTGATCTGCGTGAGAAGCAGGCGTACATCACCAAGGTTGTCCGGGTGGAGGAGGAGAATTTTGCCAAGACCATCGACGCCGGTATGCACATTTTTGCTGATATGCTGAATGGACACAAGTCTGCGGGGCAGAGCGTATTTTCCGGCGCGGACGCCTTCTGGCTGTATGATACCTATGGCTTCCCTCTGGACATGACAGAGGACATGGCTGAGGAAGCCGGTATGTCCGTGGACGAGGCAGGGTTCCAGGAGCTGATGGAGCAGCAACGTCAGCGGGCGAGAGAGGCCCGCGGCGATATGAGCGAGGCATGGCAGGGCCTTGACCTGGGCCTGGACAACACCCCCACGGAGTTTACCGGCTATGAAAAAACGGAGGACACCGGCGAGATTTTGGCCATGGTGCTGGGCGGAGAGTTGACCCATGAGATCGCCACCGGGGCGGAGGCCGTCCTAGTGCTGGATAAAACGCCCTTCTATGCCGAGATGGGCGGCCAGACCGCCGACCAGGGAGTTATTAAAAACGGAGAGAGC
Organism: Oscillospiraceae bacterium; assembly: GCA_021202795.1. GTDB lineage: Bacteria > Bacillota > Clostridia > Oscillospirales > Oscillospiraceae > CAJOIG01. Next base: position 5,814 of record JAJQCH010000065.1, on the reverse strand, counting down.
ATTTTCCGGGTGACAGACGTGCAGAAGAACAAGGGCGGAAAATACCTCCATTCCGGCACGGTCATTTCCGGTGGCTTCTCCGTCGGTGATAAGGTGGAAACGGCCCTGGATCTGGAACGCCGCGACGCCATCCGCCGCGCCCACTCCGCCACGCATCTGCTGCAAAAGGCCCTGCAGAACGTGTTAGGCGACCATGTGCATCAGGCCGGCTCTTATGTGGAGGCGGACTACCTGCGCTTTGACTTCACGCATTTCTCCGCCGTGTCGGCGGATGAGCTGCGGCAGGTCGCCACTCAAGTGAACGATGAGATTTTGTCCGGCCTGAACGTGGATATACAGGAAATGCCCATCGACCAGGCGCGGGAAAAGGGCGCTATGGCGCTGTTTGGGGAAAAATACGGCGACGTGGTTCGCGTGGTGGACATGGGCGGCTGGTCCATTGAGCTTTGCGGCGGCACCCATGTGGACAATACCGCTAAAATCGGCCCCTTCCGTATTGTCAGCGAAAGCTCTATTGCTTCCGGCGTGCGCCGCATCGAGGCTGTCACGGGCAAGCTTTACCTGACGCAGGTGGAGGACAGCTATCATCTTCTGGCCAGGAGCGCGGCATTGGTGAAGGCCCAGCCCGCGGAGCTGGCAGATAAGCTGACGGATATGCTGCAAAATGTCAAGAGTCTGCGCCAGAATCTTGATAAGATGCAGGATCAGATCATGTCCGGCCAGGTGGAGCGGTTCCTGTTCGCCGCCAAGAGCATTGGCGGGGTAAAGGTTCTGACTACCACGCTCCCCAACGTCAGCGCGGACGAGCTGCGCCGCATGGGCGATATGCTCCGGGAGCGGGAGCCGGACGGCGTGGCCGTATTTGCCGGCATCAACGGAGAGAAACTGACCTTCCTGGCCGTATGCGGCAAGGAGGCTGTGGCGAAGGGCATTAAGGCCGGAGATATCATCAAGGAGGTCTGTGCCGTGGCAGGTGGTCACGGCGGCGGCAAGGCCGAATCTGCCATGGGCGGCGGAAAGGACGTTCTTCTGACCGACAACGCTCTGGCCATTGTGGATGACATCGTGGCCCGCAAGCTGGGCATACAATAAAAACCGGGAGGTAAAACCTGTGGCTATGGTTATCAATGCTGATTCTGACTGCTTATTCTGCAATATTATTGAGGGGAAGGTTCCCTCCACCAAGGTATACGAGGACGATTACTGCTATGCCTTCCGGGATATTGCGCCCCAGGCTCCTACGCACATTCTGGTCATCCCCAAGGAGCATATACCCTCTGCGGATGTGCTGGACGCGGGAAACTCGTCTGTTGCGGCCCGCTGCCTGGAGGCGATCCCTAAAATCGCCAAAGCCGAGGGGCTTGCAAACGGCTACCGCATCATTTCGAATGTGGGGCCGGACGCGGGACAGAGCGTGAAGCATCTGCATTTCCATCTTCTGGGGGGCAAACGTCTGCCGGATCAGATGGTCTGAGCGCCGCCGGTGCGAAAGCTGACATGGGCGGCCCTTGGTTTTACCGCCGCCGTTCTTCTGGCGGAGTATGATATTCTGCCAGCATCGGGGCTGCCGTATATTGCGGCAGCCCTTGCTGTCCTGTCCCTTGGCGCGATGGCTTTTCGAGGTGTCCGCAGACGGAGAATATTTATTGTGGTTTTGTCTGCCAGTGTGGGACTGCTCTGGTGGTGGGGACACTATACGCTCCATGTCCAGCCCTGCGAGGCCCTGGTCGGCCAACGGCTGGAGGTGACGGCGGTTGTAACGGATTATCCCCAGGAGGGAGACGGCTATTCCAGGCTGGAGGTACGAATCACCGAGGGCGCTCCCCAGGAGAAAGCGGTGCTGTATCTTTATACCGGCGAGCTGCCGGAGCTTTCGCCGGGAGATATTATCCAGGCAGAGATAAAAATCACGTCTGCCCTGGTGCGCAGTGGGGAGCGGTCGCGGACATATACGGCGCAGAACCAGAATCTTTTGGGTTACATTCAGGGAGATGTGGCGGTAACGGGTCGTTCCGATCGGGCCTGGCTGTACTTTCCCAAGGTGCTGTGCCAGCGGGTCAAGACCCTGTGCAGTGAAATATTCCCCGCTGATACGGCCCCGTTTATGACGGCGCTGCTGACCGGGGACACGGAGTCGCTTGAAAACGACGGCGGTCATTATACCGCCATGCGACTGTCAGGAGTGCTGCATATCGTGGCTGTCAGCGGAATGCACTTGTTTATTTTGACGGCGGTTTGCCAGGCTGTTTTGGGCAAAAGCCGCTGGGCCAGCCTTTTGTGTATTGCGGTTATTGTTCTGTTTACGTTGATGGCCGGATGCCGTCCCTCCATTGTCCGGGCGGCGGTTATGCAGACTATGCTGCTGCTAGCTCCCGTGTTTGGCCGGGAAAACGACTCGCCCACCAGCCTTTCCGCCGCGCTGCTGGTACTGCTGCTCCTGAATCCGGCGGCTGTGGCCGGCGTGGGCCTGCAGCTCAGCTTTGCCTGCGTTGCGGGACTGCTGTTTTTCGTGCCAAGGCTGACGGCTTGGTGCCAGGCGCATTTGCCCATGAAAAACAGACTGATTCGGACTGCGGCGAACAGTCTGGCCTGTACCGTCGGAGCAACGGCATTTTCACTGCCCTTATCCGCCTGGTATTTCGGCACGGTTCCGCTGTTTTCCCCGTTAGCCAATTTGCTGACCTTTTGGGCGGTGGAAATATGCTTCGCCGCAGGGTATATTCTCTGTGTGATTGGCGCAGTTCTGCCGGGCCTCGCGGTGCTTCTGGGATGGGTGCTGAGCTGGCTGGTGAGATGGTGCCTGCTGGTTTTCGATAGCATAGCTGCGATTCCTTTTGCCTGCCTGTATACAACGGATAACCGTGCCGCGCTGTGGCTTTTGTGGGCATATGGACTGATAATCGTGTGGTATATCCTGAAGCGGAGGGGAACGACCGTTCGTCTTGGAATCCCGGCCAGTCTGTGTGTTATCGGGCTTTGCGTTGTGCTGCTTACGGGAGACGTATCTCTTTGGCAGTCGGGCGGCATACTGACGGTGTTGGACGTAGGCCAGGGGGAGAGCGTGGCACTGACGGACGGAACGGCAGCCGTGCTGATCGACTGCGGTGGTAGCGGTCTGAACAACGCGGGGGATGTGGCGGCGGATTATCTGTTAAGTCAGGGGCAGTCCAGGGTGGATATTTTGATTCTGACCCATCTCCATGAGGATCATACCAATGGAGTGGAGGAGCTTCTTTACCGCATGACGGTAAACTATCTCATCTATCCCGCCGACGCGGAGGACGGGGATGAGACCCTGGAAGATATTTTGGCTATGGCGGAGAGTCAGGGGACACAAACGGTGGCCCTTTCTATGGCCTGCACGGCCCAGGTGGGAGGCATGACGCTGACCATGTATCTGCCTCAGGCGGGCAGCGATGAAAACGAGCGGGGCATTGTCGTTCTGGCAGAGGTAGGCGGCGGCAGCGCCCTGATTATGGGAGATGCGGGAGAGGACGCGGAGCTGACCCTGCTGGCGCAGGGAGCTGTGCCGGATGTGGATGTGCTGGTGGTGGGGCATCACGGCTCCAAGACCGCCTCCAGCCCACTGTTTTTGCGAGCGGCTCAGGCGGAGACGGCGATTATTTCCGTGGGCTATAACTCCTATAACCTGCCGGCAGAGGAAATACTGGAACGGCTGACGTCCTATTGTCCCGTGGTGCTGCGCACAGACGAGGAGGGAAACATAACCATCGCTATGACGGAGGAGACTGAAAATGGCTAAAGCAGAAAAGAGCGGCGTGGACTACGGCGCAGAGCTGAAGCGTCTGCGAAGCGAAGGCCCGGCGCGGGTATATATCCTCCGAGGCGAGGAGGATTACTTGCGGGACAGCTTTCTTGCGGAGCTGAAAAAGCAGTGTCTCGATTCGGATACGGAGGCGTTTAATCATCACCGGCTGCAAGGCCCGGCGCTGGATGTGGCCCAACTGACGGAGTGCGTGGAGGCCATGCCGTTTATGGGGGAGCGAACCCTTATAGAGGTGCGGGATTTCGATGTGAACAAGACCTCCTCCTATGACGAGGAGCGGCTGAAAAAGCTGTTGGAGGAGGTGCCGGAATGGGCCACAGTGGTCTTTCTTTTCGGCCCGGAATACAGCCCGGACAGCCGGCTTGGCGCGGTGAAGGCGATGAAAAAGGCGGGGCCGGATTTATCCTTTTCATGTCCGCGGGAGAGTGAGCTTGTTCGCTGGGTTTCTCGCCGCGTGGAAGGGCAGGGAAAAAGCATTGAGGGTTCGGATGCTCGGTATCTTATCTGGGTGTGCGGAACCAGGATGAATACGCTGATACCAGAGATTATAAAAATTGCCGGATATGCCCAGGGAGAACGCATTACGAAGCAGGACATTGACGCTGTGGCCAGGCGTACCCCGGAGACCACCATATTCAACCTGACGGACGCCTTGGGCAGCCGGGCCTATGACAAGGCGGCGGGCCTGTTGGCTGATCTGCTGGCAGATCGGGACGAGCCGCCTCAAAAGCAGATTGCCATGGTCAGCGAGCAGTTCCGGCGGCTGTATGTGGCCCGTATTGCGGCAGACAGCGGCAGGGGAGAGGATTATATCACCACCTGTATTCCTGAGCTGACCGGGCGCTCCTATCCATTGCGACTGCTGAAGAGCGCCTGCAAAAACTATTCCCAAGAACGGCTGGCCAGAGCGGTCAGTCTCTGCGTCCAATGTGATTACCGCATGAAGGACACCGGCGGTGAGCCGGAGACGCTGATGAAGGAGCTGCTGGTGCAGCTCGCCATGGATCGATCATGATCCGGATTCGGGAGGCCGTTGTGGTAGAGGGGCGGTATGATAAGGCGGCCCTGTCTCAGGTGGTGGATACGGTGATTATAGAGACCGAAGGCTTTGGTATTTTCTCCAACGAGGAGAAGCTTGCGCTCCTGCGCCGTTTGGCCCAGGCCAGAGGACTGGTGGTGCTGACGGACGGGGACGGCGGCGGCTTTGTTATCCGCAATTTTCTCAAGGGGGCCATAAATCCTGCCCTGATAAAGCACGCCTATGTGCCGGATATATACGGCAAGGAACGGCGGAAAAAATCCCCCTCCAAGGAGGGAAAGCTTGGGGTGGAGGGAATGAGCAGGGAAGTCCTGGAGACGGCCATCCGCCGGGCCGGAGCTACGGTGCTGGACGAGACGTCGGAGGAGAAGGCCAAGGCTCCGCCAATTACTAAGGCGGATTTATACGCCATGGGCTTTTCTGGCCGTTCTGACAGCGCAGCCAGACGGAGGAAGCTGCTGAAGACGCTGGGACTGCCGGAACGCATGACGGCGAATGCCATGCTGGAAGCGCTGAACATACTGTCCTCCCGCGAGGAGATAGAGGCTATTGCGGCTGAGATTCAAAAATGATCAGCGCAATGCCGGTTAAAAGCAGAATGCCCGCCGGCGTGTCCGCCATCTCCTGAGCGAGCCGGTAAAGGCTGAAATTGGCGGCACACGGTTCCCCTGCAAACAGACATATGGTAAACGCGGCATACACCAGGCAGCAGCACAGCGCCATAATGATGCGTACGGCCAAAAGGCCTGCCGGAGATATTCGCTTGAAGCTATGTATAAAACGTTTCATGCCTGTATCATACAAGAAAGTATTTGCCGCTGCAAGGCACAATTTTTTCCTGTTTTGGCAGGTGCGTAAGGGTGACATAATATTTTTCTGGTAATGTACGGTAATGTGTGGTATAATTATTATTGTTATTTGATGAATTTAAAACTTTGGTTGATTGCATAATGAAGATGGACACTTGAAAAAGAAAATCCATAGTGAT
>JAJQCH010000096.1 GCA_021202795.1 Oscillospiraceae bacterium | reverse complement strand
GACTCTATTGAAGCTTTTCGCGGATGTGTTCAACTTGCACTTGCAATTTTCGCTTGATTTCTTTCCTCCATCGTGCTAAAATTAAAACGACGGCTTTCAGAAGAAGCCATAAAATCATTCGGTTTCATTCACTTTGCTGAACGAATAAAATTATTTGAAAGGAAGTTTTCAATCATGGCACAGTACAAGATCCAGAGGAAAAAAGGCACCCCCGGCAGCACCGCTTACGCTTACACCGCAGCCGGTCACAATGAGTGTGTCCCCACCCGTCTGCACGACGCGGCTGACGTAGACGGTGGCAAGCTCATCATGGGCATCACCTACTTTGTTCCCGGCGGCGGCACGGATTTCGGCGCCAATCCTCTGGAGTCCATCTACTACATCCTGGAGGGCGAGATGACCCTGAAGACCGATACGGAGGAGACCGTTCTGAAGGCCGGCGACTCCTATCACTGCTGCGGCGGCGCTGCCAAGTCTGTCACCAACACTGGCGACACCGTTACTCAGATGCTGGTGTGCCTGCTGCCCCCTCAGGGCTGATGACCCCCGCGGCATAGAGGACAAGTCCTATAACCATGGAAATAATAAGCGCCGGAACGCCGTTTCCGGCGCTTATTGCGCTGTTTAAGACCCTGGCTGCCGTCCCGGACAATACAGCCCAGAAAATCGCCCGCCCCGCCTTTTTCCACGGAAGCCGAAAGCCGGACACTTTTTTCAGCCGACTTATACTGAGGATGAAATTAAATACTTCCGTAAAGCATATGACAAATACATAGGCGGCCACACCCCACCGGGGCAGTAGCAGCCACACCAGAAGGGCGGAAAGCCCCGCGTCTGCGATATTCACATACATACAGAACATCATCTCCCCCAGGCCCTTCAGGCACCCGTCCGTGGCCATGTCCATATACATCACCGGCACGATCAGGGCGAAAAGCTGTATGTACCGGCCCGCCTCGCTGGAATCGTACAGCGCAAGCCCCAGACTGTCCCCCAGCCCCAGCAGCAGAGCGGCGGTGATGGCGGAAAACAGCAGGCCCTTATACAATATGTCCTCCGTCACCAGGCGGATGCTTTCCGTCCGGCCCTGTACCTGTCGTTCTGTCAGCTTGGGGACGATAAGCTCCGCCACCGCTAGCATCAGGCAAGAGGGGAACAGCACCACCGTCAGGGCCATGCCCTGTATCACTCCGTATACGGCCAGGGCGGCCTCAGCAGACAGGCCGGACGTTCGCAGGCCCCTGGGTACCAGCAAATGCTGCAGGGTGGACAGGCCGCTTCGTGCGTAGGCTGCCGCCGCCAGAGGCAGAGCGATATGCAACATACGGCTGTTCATGCCGGGGAGGGAAGGCTTCTCCCTGTTTTTCTGTATGCCGTGGCCCAGCCGGTCGGTAACATAGGCCACCGCCAGGGCGCACACGCCGAAGGCTTCCCCTATCAGGCTTCCGCCGGTAATGGCGAGACAGGCGTATTCCAGATTGTCCGCCGGACACAGACTTATGAGTGCCGCTGTGGCGGCGATAGTTACAAGCTGTTGCAATACGGAGACGATGACGCTTTTCCACACTCGGCCCACGGCGGTGAAATACCCGTGCATAACGGAGTCCGTCCCCAGCAGGGGCATGGTGAAGGCCAGAAGCATTAAGGGCCGCACGGTGCGGGCATCTCCCAACCATAAAAAGCCCAGTGGTTCCGCCAAAATCATGAGAGCAAGACCCGCCGCGCAGCCGAAAAACAGTCCGTAGCCCATGCAGCGTCCCAGAGCCTGGGCAGCACCGTAGAGCCGGGTGCGGCCTGTCTCCTCGGACACCAGTCTTGTGACGGTATACCGTATGCCGGAGATCGCCACCGTGGCCGCCAGGCTATTCACGCTCATAATAAGCTGGAACAGACCGATGCCCGTCTCTCCGATACGGGCGGCCAGCCAGACCTGCCATATCATGCCGACAAACCGCATGACCAGGCCCGAAGCCGTTAACAGCACGGTGTTGAGTGCCAGATTTTTATCCCGAAGCAACCTCTTTCCCTCCCACTGTGACGTGGCTCCCTTGCGCAAAAGCCGGGGAACGGGTATAATATATGGCAGAAAACACTAGGATATGTTGAGGTTTTGCCATGAGCGTATTTTCGACCCAGCTAAAATCCGCCCGTTGCGGCTATGGGGCGGCGGTGATTGTGGCAGGCGGCTCCGGGGTTCGCTTCGGCGGGGACAAGATGACGGCCCTGCTGGGAGGCGTTCCTGTGCTGGCCCGCACCCTTCTTGCCTTTCAGCAGTCTGACATGATTGACGAGATTGTGGTGGTGGCCCGGCGGGATAGGATACAGGCTGTGATCGACCTGTGCCGGGAGTATGACATCACCAAAGCCGCCCAGGTGGTGGCCGGGGGCGACACCAGGGCGGCGTCCTGCTTCGCCGGGGTGACGGCGGTCTCCCAGCGGGCGGCGCTTATTGCCATACACGACGGGGCCAGACCCCTTGTGACAGAGAAGGTAATCCGGGAGGCCATGTGGCTTGCTCATAAGCACGCCGCCGCCGTTCCCGCCGTCCCGGTGCGGGACACTATTAAACAGGCAGTGGATGGAGTCGTCACGGGAACGCTTCCACGTTCGCAGCTTTTCGCTGTGCAGACCCCCCAGTGCTTCCAGGCGGATATTATCCGGGCGGCGCTGACCAACGCCGTACAGAATCAGCCGGATGTTACCGATGACAGCATGGCGGTGGAGGCTATTGGGGGGAAAATTTTCCTGTCCCAGGGCAGCGAGGAGAATATGAAAATCACGACGCCGCTGGACTTGGCGCTGGCGGAGGCGATTCTTGCCAGAAGGGAGACGCAATGCGAATAGGACACGGATACGACGCCCACCGGCTGACGGCAGGGCGGAAGCTGATACTGGGGGGTGTGGAGATACCCTTTGAGAAGGGTCTGGAGGGTCATTCGGATGCGGACGTGCTGCTTCACGCCCTGGCGGATGCCATCCTGGGTGCGGCGGCGCTGGGTGACATCGGCCACCTGTTCCCGGACAGCGACCCGGCCACGGAGGGGATAGACAGCCGCGTTATCCTTCGCGCCGCCGCCGAAAAGGCTGTTGCCGCCGGGTATCTGGTGGAAAACTGCGACGTGACCGTCATCGCCCAGCGGCCCAGGCTGGCCCCCTATCTGGACGCCATGCGGGGAAACATTGCCGACGACCTGGGCCTTGACCTGTCCACCGTCAGCGTAAAGGCCACCACGGAGGAGCATATGGGCTTCACTGGCTCCGGCGAGGGCATGAGCTGCCATGCGGTGGTGCTGCTTAGCTAGAGGAAACAAAACGACTGCCTCCCGCATACAATGGGCTGTAACCATTCGCGGGAGGCATTTTTATGCAATATCTGCTCACTTTCAGAAGCCTGACCTACGCGCAGCGTGCCGCACGGGTGTTGGAGCGGGCGGGGGTAACGGGTACACTTTCCCGGCTGCCAAAGTCCGTCAGCACCAGGGGCTGCGCCTATTGCGTGATTGTTTCAGCCCGGAACCGGGAGCGGGCGGTCAATCTGCTGACAACGGCGGGGCTTGCCCCGGAACGGGTCATCCCAAGAGATGAAAACGGCGTTTTGGAGGTGGGCAATAATGATTTATCTTGACTGCGCGGCCACAAGCCTGCAAAAGCCCGCCGCCGTGCGCTATGCCATGTCGGAAGCTGTGGCGACCATGTCGAGTCCCGGTCGGGGCGGCTATGAAAGCGCCATGACCGCCGGCGGTACAGTGCTGGACTGCCGGACGGCCCTGGCGGATATGTTCTGTGTCTCCGCCCCGGAGCGGGTGATATTTACCGGCAGCGCCACGCATGGTTTGAACATCGCCATCAACAGCCTGGTGAGACCGAGGGACAGAGTGGTGATCTCCGGCTATGAGCATAACGCTGTCTGGCGGCCTCTGTACGGCAGAGGAGCGGATGTTCAGGTGGCGGCGTCGCCTCTGTTTCAGCCGGAGGCGGCGGTGAAAGCCTTTCGACAGCTTCTGCCGGGGGCCAGGGCGGCGGTGTGCTGCCAGGTGTCTAACGTCTTCGGATATATCCTGCCGGTGGAGGAAATCGCCCTGTTGTGCCGTCGTGCAGGGGTGCCGCTTATTGTGGATGCGTCCCAGGCCGCCGGGAGTGTGGGACTGGACTTCGACGGTCTGGGCTGTGCTTATGCTGCCATGCCGGGCCATAAGGGACTGTTGGGGCCGCAGGGGACAGGGGTGCTGCTCTGCCGGGAGGAACGGCCCCTTCCCCTGCTGTACGGTGGCACCGGCTCCGTCAGCGAGAGCGCCGAAATGCCGGATTTTCTCCCCGACCGCCTGGAGCCTGGTACCCACAACGTCCCAGGCATCGCGGGCCTGCTGGCCGGGGTGGAATGGCTGGGACGCAAAACCACGGCGGCGGTGCTGGCCCACGAGCGGGAGCTTGCAGCGGCCTTTTGCCAGGCCCTGTCCGGATGCGGCAGGGTTCGCCTGTTCCGGGCCTCAGATCCGGCTTGTCAGGCGGGGGTGGTGTCCCAACAAATCCAGGGGGTGGACTGCGAGGAGACTGCCTCCCGGCTGGCGGAGCAGGGAATCGCCGTTCGGGCCGGGCTTCACTGCGCTCCTCTGGCCCATCAGACGGCGGGGACTCTCCGGGATGGGACGGTGCGTTTCAGCTTCTCTCCCTTCAATACGATTTCGGAGGTTCAGCAGGCTGCGGAGGCGGTTCTGGTTCTGGCAAAATCGTGAGCCATTTTCATTGACAAGGACTGCGGAGGCTGATATAATAAAATTACAAAGCAATAGGGGTGCTGGGATAACGGCCCGGCTGAGATGGCGTTACTGATACGCCGAACCCTGGAACCTGATCCGGGTAATGCCGGCGTAGGAAAGCCACGGCGTAAGCTGTGTATGACCGCCGGTCGGGTATATGTTCACCTGACCGGCGGTTGGTTTTCCTTTTATTTTGAAAGGAGAAGTCCCATGAAAAGAATCACCACCCGCAAGCTCGTTGAGAGCGCCATCTTCATCGCCCTGGCTACTGTTTTGAGCCTGGTGCAGATCCCCATGCCCTTCGGCGGCGGCCTGACTGCGTGCAGTATGCTGCCTTTGGTTATCATCAGCTTCCGCTATGGCTGGAAGTGGGGAGCCGTCACCGCCTTCGTCTACAGCGTCGTCCAGCTCATTCTGGGGGTCAGTAACGTGGCCTACGCCTCCAGCTTCATCATGGCTGTTGGCATTATCTTTTTGGACTACATCATCGCCTATACGATCATCGGCCTGGCCGGAATTTTTGATAAATGCGTCAAAAGTCATCGTGCAGCCGTGGCGGTGGGGATTGTCGTCACCTTCTGCCTTCGGTTCGTGTGCCACCTGATCAGCGGCGCCTGGATATGGGGCGAGTGGATGCCGGAGGAGTTCATGGGCATGACCATGACCGGCCCGTGGCTCTATTCCTTCCTGTACAACGGCTGGTATATGCTGGGCGAGATCATACTCACCCTGATTGTCGCCATGCTGATTTACAAGCCCCTGGAGAAATATTTCCGAGGCGAGGATCTGCAAAAGGCATAAAACAAAAGGTTATATACAGGCAAGACGGACAGTGTGAGCTGTCCGTTTTGCTGCCTTTCCGGATAAGAAAACGGGAATTTTATGTTAACAGATACGCATTTTTATGGTTGACACGTCAGCATATTTTTTATATAATACCAAAGTTAATGGCTTTTATAAACGCCATGGATTTGTCAACTACTTCGGCCCAGCCGATGTTGAGTAAATACTTCAAACAGAAAGGAATCAACCAATGAAACGCACTTATCAGCCCAAGAAGCGCCACGCCCAGAAGGAGCATGGCTTCCGCAAGCGTATGTCCACTCGCAATGGGCGCAAGGTTCTCTCCGCCCGCCGCGCCAAGGGCCGCAAGAGACTGAGCTACTGATTTGGCCCGGAGTGGGGCATCCCAGTGAAATATACTTCCTCTTTGAGAACTAACAACGATTTTCGCCGGGTCTATAAGCGGGGAACGAGCGCCGTGCGTCCGTGCCTGGTGTTATATACCCGGAAAAACAAGGGACAGGAGAACCGTCTGGGTCTCACCGTGACCACAAAAATCGGCAAGGCCCACACGCGCAATCGTGTGCGCCGCCGTCTGCGGGAGATATATCGCCTACATGAGGCCGAGTTTCGGCCCGGCTACGACTGGGTCATCGTGGCAAGATCGCGGGCGGTGCAGGCCAGCTATCAAAGGCTGGAAAAGGAGCTTCTGTCCGCAAGCCAAGAGCTGGGGGCATCGCTGCAATGAAGCGTGTGCTGCTGGCTATTGTGCGTTTTTACAGGAAGTATATATCCCCGGTAACGAAGCCGTGCTGCCGGTTCATCCCCACCTGCAGCGAGTATGCCCTGATCGCCATTGACCGCTACGGCGCCTGGAAGGGCGGCTGGCTGGCGCTCAAACGCATACTGCGGTGCCATCCATTCCACCGAGGGGAGCATGATTTTTACGATCCCGTTCCGTAACAAATGATTAGGAGATTTATATGTTAGACGCGATTGCAAAACCATTTGGCAAGCTGATGCTCTGGTTTTACAACTGGACCGGCAACTACGGCGTGGCCGTTATCCTGTTCGCTCTGGTTGTAAAGCTTATTCTGCTGCCCTTCCAGCTAAAAAGCAAGAAGAGCATGATGCGTACCAGCCGTATGACCCCCCGGCTCAAGGAGCTGGAGAAAAAATACGGCAATGACCAGCAGAAATATCAGCAGGAGGTCAGCAAGCTATACAAGGAGGAGGGCGTAAACCCCATGTCGGGGTGCCTTTGGTCCCTGCTGCCCTATCCTATCCTGCTCGCTCTGTGGCGCGCTATCCGCTACCCCCTGACCGTTATGATGGGCGTGTCCTCAGACCTCCTGTCCGAGGGCGGCGCTATCTATGAAAAGCTGGTCGAGCTTGGCTATAACCTGGCCAACTACTCCACCAGAAACACGGCGGAGACCTATCAGCAAATCTTTCAGTCCCAGTTCATCACCGAGCATTTTTCAGACTTTTCCGCCCTGTCGGACAAGCTGCAGGCCATATCCTACAAATTCCTTGGCATGGATCTGGGCCAGACGCCCAGCTTTAGGGTTTGGGCCTGGGATTGGAGCAGCCCGTCCGTCTGGGGGCCTGCTCTGGGACTTTTCCTGATCCCGGTGCTGGCAGCCGTACTGAGCTGGCTTTCTATGAAGGTCTCTATGGCGTCCCAGCCACAGACTAAGGATACTCAGCGTACAAACGCCACCATGATGCTGATGATGCCGGTTATCTCCCTGTGGATTTGCTTTACGATGCCTGGTGTTATGGGCATTTACTGGTGCGTCCAGTATGTCTTTTCCATGATCCAAGACGTTATTCTGACGAGAATATTTAATCGCCAGTTGGATATTGAGGATGCAGACCGCATTGAGCGGGAGAAGGCCCGTGAGGCGGAGCTGGAAGCGAAACGCCAGGCCACAGAGAAGCTGAAGGCTGAGGGCGCTACCACCGTCAACAAGAACACCTCCAAGAAAAAGCAGCAGGCCGCAGCCGCCCAGAAGGAGACGGAGCGCAAGGCTGCGGAGGCCCGCGCCGCCAAGCTGGCGAAGCGGGGCAAGACCGGCGAGGAAACGCCGCCCTCCCAGGTAGGAAATCGGCGTTATGCCCGTGGCCGGGCGTATGTGCCTGACCGCTATACCAACCCGGAGGAGGCGGCGGAAAAAACCGCAGCAGCCGCCGCGGAGAGCGCGGATTATGAGGTCGAATATGACGAGGTCGAGACTGACACGGCAGAGGAGACCGTGACCGAAATCGAGGCTTTGCCGGAGATTGAAGCGCCTGCGGAGGACAAGCCCGTTGAGGAGGTCGTGGAGTCCGCTTCAGCGGAGGAAACGCCAGAGGAATCCAACGCGGAGAATATAGAGCTGTCTGCGGAGGAAGCGCCCGAAGCGGAAGACGAAGACATTGGCACTGAGCCGCCCGTTGCAGCCCCGGCGGCAGAGGCTGCCGCACCTGCGGAAGCAATGCAGGCAGCGGAGGACGATGCAGCCGATGCGGATACAGACGCACCGGCAGACGACAATTAACGGAGGAATTTTGCAGCTATGCTTAAATCCATCGAGGTAAAAGCCAAGACCCCGGAGGACGCCATTTCCAAGGCGTTGTCCCAACTGGGGCTTGAGCGGGATGATATTTCAGTTGAGATCATAGAGCGCGGCAAAAGCGGCTTCCTTGGCATAGGCGCAGTGGACGCCGTAGTCCGCGTGTCCTATGAAGCGCCGGATGAGCCGGAACCTGCTTTTGCAGAAGAGCCTGTAGAGGAGAAGACGGCGGAGCCGGAGCCTGTCTCTGAAAAAGAGCCTGAGTCCGCTTCCGCTCCCCGGCAGGAGGCACCTGTTCAGGAGAAGCCGCCCGCCGCGAAAGATAAAAAGCAGCCCGACGGCACACAAGCAGAACGGACAGAGGAATTTTTGCGCGGTCTGCTGGAGCGCATGGGCGTGAACGCAGAGATTGCCATTACCCCCCGTGAGGGCGGCGGACTGAACGTAAACCTTACTGGCCAGGGTATTGGCGCCGTGATTGGCCGCAGGGGAGAGACGCTGGATGCTATTCAGCATTTGACAAATTACGCCGTGAACCGGGGCAGCGAGCGCCGGGGCCACATCAATGTGGACGCGGAAAACTACCGGGCCAAGCGGGAAGAATCTCTTGTGCGCCTGGCGGAGAAAATGGCCGCCAAGGCGGTGAAATATCGCCGCAATATGGCGCTGGAGCCGATGAACTCCTATGAACGCCATGTGATACACACCGCACTTCAGGATTATGAGGGCGTGACGACCAGCTCTGTGGGTGTGGAACCCAACCGCCGTGTGGTCGTTACCTATGTCCGCCCGGAGGAAAAGGAAGAAAAAACCGAGTACCAGGAATGGTGCTGAACCTGTAGCCGTATTTACGGCGAAGCTTTGTGAGGCTTTTTATTATGAGGGGCCGGCCATTGGCCGACCCCTTTTTTGAGATTGTGTGAGAAGGGGGAACGGTCTATGGTTTTTTCCAGCGCACTGTTTTTGTTTGCCTTTCTGCCGGTGCTGTACGCCGTCTATCGTCTGACGCCGAGCGTTAAGGGCAAAAATATCGTCCTTTTGATCTTCAGTCTCATATCCTATGCCTTTGGAGACGCTGCTTATTTGCCGCTGCTGCTGGCCTCCGTCGTGATAAACTGGGGTGCGGGGCGGCTGCTGGGCGCGATGATGCCCAAAACTAGGAGCCGGTATCTTGTGCTTGCCCTGACGGTGGCGCTGAATCTTTGCCTGATGGCGGTGTTCAAATATCTGGACTTCTTCATCGAAAATATTAATACCCTGTTCGGCCTTTCTATCCCGCTGCCGGGGATTGCCCTGCCCCTGGGCATCAGCTTTTTCACCTTTACCGCCCTCAGCTATGTGATAGAGGTGTACCGCAAGCCCCAAAATATGGAGCGAAATCTCCTGAAAACAGGACTTTATATCTGCCTGTTCCCAACGATTCTGTCCGGCCCTATCGTAGGCTATAAGAGCTTCGCTCCGCAGATAGAAAGCCGTACCTGTACGCCGGAAAAGACGGCGGCGGGGCTGCGTCGTTTTATGTACGGCATGGCCAAAAAGCTTTTGATTGCGGACACAGTGGGCGCTATGGTGGATACTATTTACGCCGGTTCCGTGCTGGACGCCCGCATTGCCTGGCTGGGGGCCGTGGGCTATGCGGTGCAGATACTGTTCGACTTCTCCGGCTATACGGATATGGCCCTGGGCCTGGGGAAAATGTTCGGCTTCGACTTCCCGGAAAACTTTGACCGGCCCTATACGGCCCTTGGAATGACCGATTTCTGGAAGCGCTGGCACATCAGCCTGACCACATGGTTCCGCAATTATCTCTATATGCCTCTGGTTATGAGCAGGCCCCTGCAAAGGCTCTATAAAAGGTGGGCCGCCAGGTATGGCCGTCCAAAGGCCAATAAGCTGTCCGTTCTGATTCCCACAACGGTGGTGTGGCTTCTGACCGGACTATGGCACGGGGCGGATTGGAGCTATGTTCTGTGGGGACTTTGGCATGGGCTTTTCTGTCTTCTGGAGGGCGTAGGGATTCTCCGCACCAAAAGGCTGGAGGAGTGCGCTCTTGGTCGAGCGGTGTTGCACATCTATACATGGCTTGTTGTGCTACTGGGAACGGTGCTGTTCCGCTCCGATTCCATGGCCCAGGCGGGGCAGATGCTTGCCGCCATATTCACAGGCTGGAACTTTACCGCCCTGGGAACGCTGGCACTTCAGCAGGCGCTTACCGGCCTGTGTGTGTTTTGCCTGGCGTTTGGTATTCTGGCCTCCACGGTTAAAGCACCAAAGCTGAAAAATAGACTTCTGGCCGCAAAATGGGCGGAACCAGTCTCCTATGTTGTTTGCACGGGGCTGTTCGTTTTGTGCGTTATGAGCATGGCCCAGAGCGGCTTTCAGCCCTTCATCTACCAGCAGTTTTAAAGGGGGCGGTGAGATCGTATGAAAAGAGCGCTGTGTATTATCTTTATCGTCCTGTTTTTTGCCCTCTGCCTTGTTCCCATTGTGGGACTTGCCGTTAACGGCCCGTCAGAGGCGGCGGCCAACGAGGCCCCGGTTGCCAAGCTCCGGCTAATCAAACTGGACGGAACGCTGAATCAGGATTTTTTATCCGATTTGCAGACATATGTTTCCAACGGCTTCTATCTGCGCCTGAATCTGATAACCGCCTGGGATAAGCTGTGCGCCAATGTATTTCACACCTCCGCCAATGAGGACGTTCTCATCGGGCCGGACGGCTGGCTGTTTTACGGCGCGGCGGTGGACGGCATTTCCGGGACGAACCAGCTCACCGACCGGGAGATCTGGTGCTGCGCCCGCAGCCTGTATCTGATGCAGGAGTATACGGAAAGTCAGGGAGCGGTCTTTGTGTTTGCTGTTCCCTGTGGAAAGTATACCCTGTATCCTGAACACGCCCCATCCTATATTACCGTGGCGGAGGGCAGCAGTCTGACCCGGCTGACGGCGGCCCTGGAGGAGCAGGGGGTGAGCTATGCCGACCTTTACACCGCCTTTACCGCCGTTGATGAGGAGCTTTATTGGAAGTGGGACAGCCACTGGAACAGCAAGGGCGCGGCCCTGGCTGCCGATACCATTCTGGCTGCCGCTGGGATGGAAAGCGATTATTTCTCCGGCCCCTTTACATCGGAGGAGAACCACTTGGGTGATTTGTATGAGATGCTCTATCCCACCGGCACGGAGCTGGAGGTGGATTATATCTGGAGTCAGGGCTTTACCTTCACCTATACCAGCAGCTTTGACTCTTACGATGACGTCACTATCCAAACCGCCAACGACGGCGGAACTGGCTCCCTGCTCATGTTCCGGGATTCCTCTGGCCGCAATCTTTACCCCTATATGGCTCAGAGTTTTGCCTCGGCCTGGTTTTCCCGGCTGAATAACTACCGGCTGGACTACATTGCAGAGCAGCAGGCGGATGTGGTGGTCGTTGAGCTTGCGGAGAGGACGCTGGATTATCTTCTGCAATACCCTGCCGTATATCCCGCGCCGGAACGGGATGAGAGCGTTTTGACCGGCACAACGGAAATAGAGACCGTCCTGACTGCCGCCGAATCTGATGAAACCATGGATGGCTATTATCGGTTGACTGGTACCCTTCCCGAAACCGCCTTGGACTCTCCCGTTTATATACAAACCTCCGATGGAATGATCTATGAAGCCATTCCAAACGAAGGCTCCTTCACTGCCTGGCTGCCCGCCAATACGGATTGGGAGACAGTGAGTGTGTATGTGTTTCAGTGATAGAAACGTAAGATTATAAGAAATCGCAAATTGCAAGTGCAAGTTGGACACTCGGTAGAATGAATTTATGAACCT
>JAJQCH010000181.1 GCA_021202795.1 Oscillospiraceae bacterium | reverse complement strand
CACTATGGATTTTCTTTTTCAAGTGTCCATCTTCATTATGCAATCAACCAATAATAGAAATTACAAACACGAAGCAGGAAATCCTTGAAAGATTTCCTGCTTTTTTGGTCTATGCCTTGAGACAAGGAGATTTTACGAGATCAAGGTGTGTTACGCCTTCGCCTTGAAGCCGTCCTTCAGCGCGACGGCCCGGTTGAATACCAGGTGGCCGGGGGCGGAGTCCTTACTGTCAACGGCAAAATAGCCGGTGCGGAGGAACTGGAAGCTCTCAGGGGCCTGGGCCGTCTCCAGGGCGCGCTCGGCCTTGCAGCCGGTCAGAATTTCCAGGGAGTCGGGGGCAAGGCACTGGATGAAATCCTCCGCCGCGTCCGGCTCCGGGTCGCTGAACAGGTTGTCGTACAGGCGAATCTCCGCGTCCACGCAGTCGGCGGCGTTTACCCAGTGGATAGTACCCCGTACCTTGCGGCCATCTGGGGCGTCGCCCCCGCGGGTGGCGGGATCGTATTCACAGAAAACTGTGGTGACGTTTCCGGCCTCGTCGGCCTCCCAGACGGTGCATTTGACGATATAGGCGCCCTTGAGCCGCACTTCATTGCCGGGGTAGAGGCGGTTGTATTTCTTCACAGGCTCCGCCATGAAGTCCTCTCGTTCGATCCACAGCTCCCGGCTGAAGGTGACGGGGCGGGTTCCGGCACTCTCGTCCAGGTTGTTGTTCTCCACCTGGAAGGTCTCGGTCTGGCCTTCGGGATAGTTTGTCACAATCAGCTTTATGGGATGGAGTACCGCCATGCGCCGGGGAGCGGAGAGATTCAGCTCCTCCCGCAGGCAATGCTCCAGGAAGGAATATTCCACCGTGCTGTTCACCTTCGACACACCGATACGGTTGATGAAGGTCTTGATAGACGTGGGGGTATAGCCCCGCCGCCGCAGGCCGCACAGGGTCGGCATACGGGGGTCATCCCAGCCGGAGACGTAGCCCTCCTCCACCAGACGGCGGAGCTTGCGCTTGCTCATGACGGTGTAATTCAGACCCAGACGGGAAAACTCGATCTGCCGGGGCTTGGAGGGAACATCCGTGTTGGCGATGACCCAGTCGTAAAGGGGCCGGTGATCCTCGTACTCCAGGGAGCAGAGGGAGTGGGTAATGCCCTCCAGGGCGTCCTGAATGGGGTGGGCGAAGTCATACATGGGGAACACGCACCACTTAGTTCCCTGGCGGTGATGCTCGATATAGCGGATGCGGTAAAGCACCGGATCGCGCATATTGAAGTTGCCGGAAGCCAGGTCTATCTTGGCCCGCAGGGTATATTTGCCTTCCGGGAATTCCCCGGCGCGCATACGCTGAAACAGGTCGAGGCTTTCCTCTATGGGCCTGTCCCGCCAGGGGCTGCGGGCGGGGGTTCCCACATCGCCCCGGTATTCGTGAAACTGCTCCGGCGTCAGCTCACACACATAGGCCAGACCTTTTTTGATAAGGCCGATGGCAAGCTGATAGGTCTGCTCAAAGTAGTCGCTGCCATAGAAAAAGCGATCGTCCCAGTCGAAGCCAAGCCAGTGGATGTCCTCCTGGATAGCGTCCACATATTCCGTGTCCTCCTTGGCGGGGTTGGTGTCGTCCATCCGCAGATTGGTGATGCCGCCAAACCGTTCCGCCGTGCCAAAGTCAATGCACAGCGCCTTGCAGTGGCCGATGTGCAGATAGCCATTCGGCTCCGGGGGGAACCGGGTGTGTACCTGCTGGCCCTCAAACCGCCCGCCGGGGGCGATGTCCTCCGCCACAAAATCCAGAATAAAATTTTTCGCGTTCTCGTCCATGGCTGTCCTTCTCCTCTGTTTGGTTTCAAGTATCCGCGCCGAAAGGCGCGGATGCGGTGACTGCTATTTTGTTAATTATACTCTTGTTTGCCCCGCTTGACAACTTGAAATTCCAAAGGATTTTTCACAAAATCCCAATACCCTCCAGGAGAATTTTCAGCCCAATCAGCACAAGAACGATGCCGCCGCACAGCTCGGCCCTATGCTGATACCTGGCGCCGAAGATGCTGCCGATTTTTACGCCCACCGCAGAGAAGACGAAGGTGGTGACGCCGATGAGCAGGGAAGCGGGGATTACCGCCACCTCCATGAAAGCGAAGGTGACGCCTACCGCCAGGGCGTCAATGCTGGTGGCCACGGCCAGCAGAAGCATGGTCTTGGCGTCCATGGCCCCGTCCATATGCTCCTCGGTTTTGTCCAGGGCTTCCTTTATCATCCTGCCGCCGATAAAGGCCAGCAGAATAAAGGCCAGCCAGTGGTCATAGGCCGTGATGGCGTCCGCGAACAAACTGCCCAGAAGGTAGCCAAGCACCGGCATGAGAAACTGAAATCCCCCGAACCAGGCCCCGGCAATGCACATATGCTTGCCGCCGATTTTTCCCAGAGACAGCCCCTTGCAGATGGACACCGCGAAGGCGTCCATGGACAGACCGACGCCTATTAAAAAAACTTCCCAAAATCCCATTGCGACATTCTCCCTTTGTAATCTTATCCAGAAGGATTTCTATTTAGAATATAGAAAAAGACCCAAGGACAGCTTCCCCTGCTGTTCTTGAGTCTCGCCGTTTCAATAGGCACTACCGGGTGCGCATCACTTCACCAGTATGTCGATAGTACCACATATTCAATAATATGTCGGCTACTCCCTCATGAATGGGATTATTTTACCACGGCTCGCAGAGTTTGGCAACCGTTTTTCATAAAATCTCGGACTGCCCGTCGTTTTAGACTTGACATCGGACGCAAAAGGGGTATAATAAAGTTTATAGGTTATGTGGATAAACTGATAGAAATTAGTTATATAATCATAGTTAAATCACTCACTATTTATCAACTTCATAGTTCCCAAGCCCGATGACCTACAGGCGCAAGCCCAGGGATGCCGGGCCGGAATCCCGAATATAAGGGATTCCCAGGTACCGCCGGAAACGGCGATGCCCCTCCGTATTTGAGAAGGAACAAATTTTGTTGTGCAAAGGCGGACTCGGCTTGACCGCGCCGCATTTTGTAAATTTATTGTATGTAAGGAGAAACAACATGAAAAAGATTCTTGCGATACTCCTGGCGCTGGTTATGGTTTTTGCCCTGGCCGGGTGCAGCTCTACCGACTATACGGCACAGCTTGACGGAATCGCGGACAGCCTGGAAACCGTTCAGGAGACCCTGGAGGCTTACATTGCCGCCGAGGAGGCCTCTGCCGAAGAGGAAGCCGCTGAGGAGACTGCCGAGGTCGTTGAGAGCGCCTATTCCGGCGAACTGATCGTCTTTGCCGCCGCTTCTATGACCGAGACCCTGACGGAGATCGGCGACCTGTTCATGGAAGCCAACCCCGACGTGGAGATCGTATTCAACTTCGATTCCTCCGGCACTCTGAAGACCCAGATCGAGGAGGGCGCCGACTGTGACGTGTTCATTTCCGCCGGTCAGAAGCAGATGGATCAGCTTGACATCACCGCTGACGAGAGCGTGAACACCGACGGCCTGGATTTCGTCATCTCCGAGACCCGCTTCGACATTCTGGAAAACAAGGTCACGCTGGCGGTTCCTGATGGCAACCCTGCCGGTATTGAGAGCTTCGACCAGCTTGCCGAGCTGCTGGCCGCCGGGGATGTGTTCCTGGCTATGGGCAACGAGGATGTGCCTGTGGGCCAGTACACCCAGCTCATTCTTGAGTACTACGGCCTGGACGAGGAGGAGCTTGCCAGCAGCGGCTGCATCACCTATGGCTCCAACGTGAAGGAAGTCACCACCCAGGTCTCTGAGGCCACTGTGGACTGCGGCATTATCTACGCCACGGACGCTTATTCCGCCGGTCTGACTGTAGTGGACTCCGCCACCGCCGAGATGTGCGGCCAGGTCATTTATCCCGCCGCCGTGCTGAACATCACCTCCAACCAGGAGCTGGCCGAGGCGTTCCTGGAGTTCTGCACCAGCGACGAGGCTTCCGCCATTCTGGAATCTGTTGGCTTCACGCCCCTTGCCTGATTGGGGTATGCGTGTAGAGAAATAAACCCATAAATAAGCCCGCCGCCTGATTTTTGGGCGGCGGGCCGAATCGGTTTTAAAAGGAGGACAAAATGGATTGGTTTCCTCTATGGAACAGCCTGCGCATTGCCGCCATTGCCACGATTGTCATCTTCTTTTTGGGGATTTTGGCGGCCCACTGGATCGCCAAGCTGCCCAGAGTGCTAAAGGGCATTTTGGATGTTGTGCTGACGCTGCCCATGGTGCTGCCCCCTACGGTGGTGGGCTATCTGCTGATTTTGCTTCTGGGGCCGAAGCGTCCCATCGGCGCGTTTATTCTGAATACCTTTGGCATAAAGCTGGTTATGACCTGGTGGTCGGCCATCTTTGCCACCGTGGTGGTGGGCTTCCCCCTGATGTACCGCACGGTGCGGGGAGCCTTTGAGGCGTTTGACAAGGATCTGGCTTACGCCGGGCGGACGCTGGGGCTGTCCAACAGCTATGTGTTTTGGCATATCCAAATGCCCGCCTGCCGACAGGGCATCGTGGCCGGAACAGTGCTGGCCTTTGCCCGCGCTTTGGGAGAATACGGCGCCACCAGCATGATTGCCGGATACACACCGGGGCGGACGGCCACCATTGCCACCACGGTGTACCAGTATTGGCGCACGGACAACGACGCCATGGCCCTGCGCTGGACGCTTATTAACATAGCCATCTCCGCCGTAGTGCTACTGGCGGTGAATCTGCTGGAACGGAACCCGAAAAAAACGTCTAAGCGCAGGAAGGGGGCGGCGTAAGTGAGCCTGACCGTGCAGATAAAAAAACAGCTTGGAAAATTCATGCTAGACGTGGATTTTCAGGCGGAGGACGAGGTGACAGGTCTGCTGGGAGCCTCCGGCTGCGGCAAGAGCATGACGCTGAAATGCGTCGCCGGGATAGAGAAGCCTGACGAGGGACGGATTATACTGAATGGTCGTACGCTGTTTGATTCGGAGAAGAAAATTAATCTGTCTCCCCAGAAGCGGCGGGTTGGGTATCTGTTTCAGCAGTACGCTCTGTTTCCCAATATGACGGTGGAGAAAAATATTGCCGTTGGCGCTCACGCCATGCCAAGGGAGCAGCGGGCCGCTGCCGTGGCGGAAAGCATTACTGCCATGCGGCTGGAAGGGTTGGAGAAAAAGTTTCCCGCCCAGCTCTCCGGCGGCCAGCAACAGCGGACGGCCCTGGCTCGAATCCTTATAAGCAATCCGGAGGTTTTGCTGCTAGACGAGCCGTTTTCCGCCTTGGACGATTATCTGAAATGGCAGGTGGAGATGGAGCTGGCGGATCTGCTGAAGGAATTTGACGGACCGACTCTGTTCGTGTCCCACAGCCGGGATGAGGTGTTCCACCTTTGCCGAAGCGTGTGCGTCCTCTCCAACGGGAAAAGCGAGGATATGCAGTCCGCGGACGAGCTGTTCCGCGCCCCGGAGACGCTTTCTGCCTGCCTGCTTTCCGGGTGCAAGAACTTCACAAAAATAAAAAGACTGGACAAGACCCATGCAAAAGCGTTAGACTGGGGGATAGACTTGGAGGGCGTGGACATCCCGGAGAGCGCTAACTGCGCCGGGATTCGTGCGCACTTCATTCGGCCCCAGCCGGGGCCGAACCAGATGGAGTGCCAGGTGGAACGGGTGATTCACGACCTGTTTTCCACGGTGGTCATGCTGAAAACGCCGGGAGGAGACTCCGGCTGGAGCCTTTTGCGAATGGAGGTCAGCCATCAGCGGTGGGCGGCCCTGGGCGACCCGGAAACGCTAACGGTCAGCATGGAACCGGCGGATATTATGTTTTTGAGGGAGACAGACTGATATGGAACGAATCCAGGCGGAGGCAGCCAGAGATATGCTCCTGGCCCTCCCGGTGACGGTAAAAACGGAAACGGTATCTCTGTGGCAGGCCCTGGGGCGGCCTTTGGGGGAGGATATGACGGCGCGGCTTGCCGTTCCGCCCTTTGACCGAAGCCCGGTGGACGGCTACGCCCTGCGGGCGGAGGACACGGTCACGGCCAGCAGAGAGACGCCGGTGGTTCTTTCCATCACGGAGGAGATCCCCGCCGGAACCGTCCCCACAAAGCCGGTAGGCCCTGGTCAGGCGGCGAAAATACTCACCGGCGGCCCTATGCCGGAGGGGGCGGACACCACCATAAAATACGAGCTGACCGAATTTACCGGCAGTCAGGTGAAGATTTTCGACCCCTGCAAATCCGGCGCGGACGTAGTCCGGGCGGGGGAGGATGTGAACACGGGCGATGTTCTGGGCCGGAGGGGGGATGTTGTCACCCCTGCTCTGGCAGGACTTATGGCTGGCCAGGGGATGCAGGAGGTCTGCGTGTGCGTTCCGCCCACGGTGACGGTTCTCAGCACAGGCAGTGAGCTTTTGCAGCCTGGAGAGCCGTGGCAGCCGGGAAAGATATACAACACCAACACCACAACTGTTTGCGCCTATGTGCGCCAGGTAGGGGCGAACGCCATAGACGGCGGCGCGGTGCCGGACGAGCTGAACGCTATTGCAGAGAGGCTGGACGCGGCATTATCCGCCAGCGATATGGTCATCACCACCGGCGGGGCTTCCGTAGGGGATTATGACTGGGCCAAGCGGGCGGCGGAGGCCGTGGGAGCGGAGCTTCTCTTTTGGAAAATTGCCCAAAAGCCCGGCGGAGCCTGCCTTGCGGCAGTACGGGACGGAAAGGTGCTTCTGAGTCTTTCCGGTAATCCTGGCGCGGCGGTGCTGACGCTTATGAAGGTGGGACTGCCCTATGTGCGGAAGCTCTGCGGCCAGAACAGTGTTATCCCGGAGACATTTACCGCCCACATGGGGAAATCCTTCCGAAAAAGCTCAAAGGTAACAAGACTTTTGCGGGGACATCTTGCATTTCGGGACGGAATGGTGTATTTTGAACATCATGAGGGAGACGGAAACGGGGTTCTGTCCTCGCTGCTGGGATGTAACGCGCTGGGGCAGATCCCGGCGGGCAGCGGCCCTTTGAACGAAAACGACACGATACAGGTGCTTCGCGTATGACAGACGGCTTCGGGCGGAAAATTGAATATCTTCGCCTGTCTGTAACAGATCTGTGCAATCTGCGCTGCCAATACTGCATGGGGCCGGAGGGTGTGGAAAAACGCGACCACCGGGATATATTATCCCATGAGGAGATAGAGGAAATTGTCCGCGCCGCCGTGAAGCTTGGGATGCGGAAGGTGCGCGTTACCGGGGGCGAACCCCTGGTAAGACCCGGCATTGTGGATATCTGCCGCCGCATCGGGGCCATCGACGGGGTGGAGGAGCTGTGTGTCACCACCAACGGCCTGCGGTTGCCGGAGCTGGCGGAGGAGCTTCGCCAGGCGGGGGTGCGCCGCCTGAACATCAGCCTGGACACCCTAAAGCCGGAACGATACCGGGAGATAACCCGCATCGGCACGCTGGAGAAAGCCCTGGCGGGGCTGGAGGCGGCCCGCGCCGCCGGTTTCCCTGCGCCGAAGCTGAATTGCGTTCTGATGGGCGGGATAAATGACGACGAGATTCCGGATTTTGTGGCGCTGACGGAGCGGGAGCCTGTCAGCGTGCGATTTATCGAGCTTATGCCCATCGGCCCCTGCCGGGATTGGGACAAAAGCCGATTCATCCCGGCGGACGCGGTGCTGCGGGCCGTGCCGGAGCTGACGCCTGTGGGCGGGGACGGGGTAGCCCGACTGTACCGCCTTCCCGGAGGGAAGGGAACGGTGGGTCTTATCCGGCCTGTCAGCGACCATTTCTGCCCCGCCTGCAACCGCATCCGCATCACGGCAGACGGTAAGCTGAAGCCATGTCTTCACTCTGCAGCGGAGCTGCCCCTTCGGGGTCTTCACGGGGAGGAGCTGGAGGCGGCGATTCGGACAGGCATCCTGGCGAAGCCCCAGCGCCACCACCTGGAAGTGGGCAGTGAAAGTATTCGCAACATGAACGCCATAGGAGGCTAAAGCTATGGAAAACGGGGATCTGACCCATTTTAACGGACAGGGGCGGGCGCGGATGGTGGATGTGGGGGAGAAGCCCGCTACCCTCCGTCAGGCCGTGGCCGCTGCCACTGTGCGTGTGAACCGGCATACTTTCGAGCTGATACAGGCCGGAGGTATGAAAAAGGGAGATGTGCTGGCGGTGGCCCAGGTGGCCGGTATCATGGCCGCCAAGAGGACGCCGGACGTTATCCCTATGTGTCACCCCATCCCCCTGACCGGGGTGGACGTGGCCTTTGAGCTGGATGAGGAGCAATGTACTATTTCCATCACCGCCGCCGCCCGCTGCACGGGCCAGACCGGGGTGGAGATGGAGGCCCTGACGGCGGCCTCTGTGGCGGCGTTGACGATTTATGATATGTGCAAGGCTGTCCAGCGGGACATTGTGATAGAAAATATTCATCTTGTGGAAAAATCCGGGGGCAAATCCGGGCTTTATCGGTGGGAGGAAAATCATCATGGCTAAGGTAGTGGCCGTCTGCATCAGCACAGAGAAGGGAACGCCCAAGTTTGAAGTACCCTCGGCGGAGCTGTGGGAAAATCACGGCATCGTGGGGGACGCCCATGCCGGGCCGTGGCACCGGCAGGTGAGCCTTTTGGGGACGGAGAGCGTGGACAAAATGCGGGAGAAATTCCCCGATTTGCCCCACGGGGCTTTTGCGGAGAACATTCTGACGGAGGGCATCTGCCTTTACGCCCTGCCTGTCGGAACAAGGCTTCAAATCGGCCCTGCTCTGACGGAGGTCACGCAGATCGGCAAGGAGTGCCACCAGGGCTGTGCTATCCGCAAGATAACTGGGGACTGCGTCATGCCGAGAGAGGGAATTTTTGTTCGCGTCCTGACCGGCGGCGTCGTGCAGGCGGGGGACGAGATCGAAATCGTATCCGAATAAATCTATCAGGAGGGACTTGACCATGGAATATACAGCGGCGGTCATCACTGTCAGCGATAAAGGCTCCCAGGGCCAGCGGGAGGACACCGGCGGGCCGCTGGTGTGCCAGCTTTTGGAGAAGGCCGGGTATCAGGTGGTATATACCGCCATTGTGCCGGACGAGCCGGAGGCGATACAGGCGGCGCTGTGCCTGTGTGCGGATGAGAAGGACGCGGCCCTGTGCCTGACCACCGGCGGCACCGGCTTCGCCCCCAGGGATGTGACCCCGGAGGCCACTATTGCTGTTTGCGACAAACTGTGCCCTGGCATCCCGGAGGCTATGCGCTACGAGGGACTGAAAATCACCCCCCGCGCCATGCTCAGCCGCGCCCAGGCGGGGATTCGGGGCCGGACGCTGATTGTGAACCTGCCCGGCAGTCCCCGCGCCATTCGGGAGAATCTGGAGCCGGTGCTGCCCGCCCTGGAGCATGGGCTGGAAATGCTGCGGGGCAAGGGCCGGGACTGCGCCACAGATCCTCGATGAGCCGCCCGGTCTATTCCCTGGTGGGCTGGTCGGACAGCGGTAAGACCACTATCCTGGAAAAGCTGGTTCCAGAGCTGAAAAAGCGAGGCCTGACCGTGGCTGTGGTAAAGCATGAGGGCCATGAGTTCGATATGGACATTCCCGGCAAGGACACCTGGCGCATGACCCAGGCGGGGGCGGACGTGACCGCCATTGTCAGCGAGACCCACGCTGCCATTTTGGAAAACCGGCCTCTTACACTGGAGGAAACGGTGAGTCGCATCCAGGACGTAGACATTGTGCTGACCGAGGGGGGCAAGGAAGGGCCTTTCCCCAAAATCGGCGTTGTCCGCGAAAAGGGATTGCCCCCGGTGAAGGGGGAGTACATTCTTGTGATGAGCGACGAGCCGGTGTGGACAGATGTTCCCGTGCTGCACCTGCGGGACATAAAGGGCCTGGCCAACAGGCTGATCAAGGACATGGAGGGCAGACAGTGATTCGCAGGGCAGCGGCAGAGGACGTGGCGGGCATCGCCCGGATATACGATGAGATACACACCGAGGAGGAGGCGGGCCGGACTACCACCGGCTGGATACGGGGCATTTATCCCACAAGCCGGACGGCGGAGGGCGCTGTTCAGGCGGGGGAGATGTTTGTACGGGAGGCGGAGGGCCGTATTGTGGCCGCCGCCCGCATCAACCAGGTGCAGGATCCGGCCTACGCCCAGGCAATATGGCAGGCGGATGCGCCGCCGGAGCGGGTCATGGTGCTGCACACCCTGGTGGTCTCCCCAGCGGTAAAGGGACGGGGCTATGGTTCCTCTTTCGTCCGTTTCTATGAGCAGTACGCCAGGGAGCGGGGCTGCCCGTTTTTGCGTATGGACACCAACGTGCGAAATACCGCCGCCCGCGCCCTCTATCAGCGTCTCGGCTACCGGGAGGGGTCTGTTATCCCCTGTTCCTTTAACGGACTGGAGGACATCAGGCTTCTGTGTCTGGAGAAAACACTGTAAAAACTTCCCAATGAACAATCACTTCTGAAATTAATGGGCTTCGTTCTCATGGAGCGAAACGAGATTATCCAGAGCGGTAAGACAATCTTCAGTAGTATGTCCTTCCATGCCTTCATGAAATCGGCGATACCGGGCAAATTGGTTGTGCTGGCAGAGGAACAGCATCGCTATTAGTTATCTGAACCTTGGGTAGAACAAGGGATGCAGTGCAGCCCTTGTTTAAAATTATCTGAGGTATTTTTCACCACTTTTCGGACTTGATTTTTGGTATTGCATTTTTCGAGTCTACCCTCTATAATATAGGAAATAATGCGATGTTTAAAAATAATTTAGTGCGGGGATGATTGTATGTCAAATGAAGTTCTAAGTATAGATATATTTGAGAAGCATTACGAATTGCCGAAGGATATTATCACCTATATTGAGGAACACCATCGTTTTGAGGTGTACAGGCAGGAGCTTCAGGCGTACTTTATGGATGCGTTTTCTGACTATCAGAACTTTCCGCATGATTCCGAACGTGTATCATACGAAAAGTTTAGGCATTACGGAAATCTTTGCGCTCTGAGTCTGATAGCAAACGGCATTTATGATGTTACGGCTGACGAATTGGTTGGTAGAACGCCAGAAAAATACACTTGGGGGACTTGCAGTGACGCTTCCACGAATGAAGGCGTTAAAATGTTCTATGAGGCTTTTCGCGATGCGGTGTTAGAACAAGCTAATGCGCTTATAGCCAAAATAGACTCTTTGATGGGCCAAGCTCAACAAGCCGAAGCAGAAAGAGATTCCAAAATTACAGGATCGGGGGTAACTATTTACACAAATAGTATTATCGGTGCTGGTGTATGGGCTGCTATGGAAAAAAGCACGATTAAAAAGCAGGCATCTGCTGCGAACGCACAGTTCCATAATGATATAGATACGATCGAAAGAAACTTAGACCGCAATATGCAGGATCGCTTGGATAAATACGACAAAGAAGTGTGGGTTCCAGCGCTTAAGAACTCCATTGATTTGTTTGTTATGTCTCTGTTCAACAAATATATTGAAGTTCTGGTATCAC
The DNA here is from genome assembly GCA_021202795.1 of Oscillospiraceae bacterium. Lineage (GTDB taxonomy): Bacteria > Bacillota > Clostridia > Oscillospirales > Oscillospiraceae > CAJOIG01. The sequence goes on along the minus strand of JAJQCH010000181.1, from coordinate 451 downwards.
ACGAACAGTTCAATCCAGAAGCTCTCAATTACTTCGATTTGGAAAAATCTAATAGCATACTGAAAAACATCGGAGCAACAAGCAACAAGTTTGGAATCTTAGATGCCGCTTTTTTGAGTTGCCCGTTTAACCCTGAGATTTATGATACCGCAATCGGCGTTTGTGATGATGTTGAGGAAGTTGTAAACTGTGCAAAGGTTTTCGGGCTAGACGAATATTTGAAATCCAAGAATGCTGGCACCTGTAACGAAATCGCTGTCAGTCCGTATTACAACGAAAGTGAGATAATTGAAAAAATCGCACCCCACATAAGCGTGGTGGCGTTACTGAACGGGAAAACGCCAGAGGAAGTGCAGGAAGAGGCTGTTTCAACACATCGAAGATTGATAAATGACAAAATATCCGAAAATTGCAAGTGCAAGTTGAACACATCCGCGAAAAGCTTCAATAG
>JAJQCH010000167.1 GCA_021202795.1 Oscillospiraceae bacterium | reverse complement strand
GATTCAATTGCTATGGATTTTTTAGGTGTTCAACTTCATTTTACAATCGACCTATTATATATACAGCACGATTTACTGCACAAGGCGATATGGTGCTGATTATATTGCAAATTTAAAGTAAAAGATCTTCGTCTGTGACCTCGCCCTTGGCGGCGATATTGGTCAGGCCGGTGAGATAGAGGCTCTCCACCGAGTCGTCCCCGGTCAGAACGTCCACGAACAGGTCGCCGCCCGGCATGGAAACGCGGATGTTTTTGCCGCTGCACGGGCCAAGAAGGGTCAGCGCTGTTGCGACGGAGCCTGCGCCGGTACCGCAGGCAAGGGTGAAATTCTCCACGCCCCGCTCAAAGGTTTTTGCCAGTACATGATCAGGTGCAAGACGTTCATAAAAGCTTACGTTGGCTCCTATGGCAAAAACCCTATGCCAGCGGATCTTGCGGCCCCGCTCCCGCACATCGCCCCCGTCTGCATCTCGTAGGCCGGGGAAGCTGACGGCGGCGTGGGGGAGACCGGGGTCTCCTAATTCTATATAGGAACAGGGGTAGACATTGCCATCAATTTTCACAGGGCAGTCAAGCTTAATGACCGTTGGGTTATTTAATCGTATCTTATAGGTGCGGCGGTCTATTCGCTGGCCTGTGACAAGGCCCGCTGTAGTCTCTATGGTTTGTTGCTCCCCGGCCAGGCTGGTCTCATAGCCGTACCGGCAGATACACCGGGCGCCGTTGCCGCACATCTCGCCTACGGTGCCGTCGGAATTGAAGAACAGCATTTTAAAATCTCCGCCCTGCTCGGCGGTATCTACGACCATAAGTCCGTCCGCACCGATGGAAAGCCGCCGATGGCACAGCCTGCGGGCAAGCTCTGGCAGACGCTCCACAGGAAGATGCTCCTCCATATTATTCAGAATGATGAAATCATTGCCGAGACCGTTCATTTTCCAAAAGCGCATGGAATTGTTGCCTTTCTGAGGAGATTTTTTTGAAAAGGCCGGGCGGCTCCGAGAGCGCGCCCGGCCTTTTTAGGATTTTTTATGAAATTTCCTGTGCGGTTCCGTATCAGGCGGTCAGATCGTCCATGGTCAGCACGTCCCCGGTCAGGCACTTGCTGTAGATGGCGTTGGTGACGAAGGTGTAATCATCCTGCTGGTGGGCGCGGTTCACGATGGAGTTTGCAAAGACTGTGATGTCCATGCCGTCCCGCTCGATGGTGAACGCCTCCACGAAGCCGTCCAGGGTCAGGCCCTCGTCGTTCAGGCAGCAACCGGCGATGAAGGAGTCCTCCTCGGCGGCCTGAATCAGAACTTCCGCGCCCTCCGGCAGCGTGGTGATGACGCCACAGTTATAGGTGTAGATGATGTAATCCTCATCAGCCGCCTGGCTTGCGGTGATAAGGCTGTCGCTGGGATAGGTGACGGTGTGCAGGGCCTCCATGCCAAGGGTCGTATATTCCATGTCGGTCAGCAGATTTTCGCTGATGTAGGACAGGGGAGAGGAACCCATGGCGATATAAGGCGTGCCGCTGAGTACCGCTTCTGTGGCGGCCTCGCCGGTCTCGCCCTGGCCCAGGCTTACGGAGCCGATGATAACGTCGGCCTCCTCCGGGTCGGAGGTGATGGTGAAGCCAGGCTGTGTTTCGAAGGCATACACATCCTGATTGGAGGTGCCGTTCTGATACACGTTGCGGTAGCTGATGAATCCATAGCCCTCGCTGAACCACTGGGCGTAATAGCCCTCGGTAATAGCATAGCCGGAGAAGTCATCGTACCGACCGGCCAAGAATACAGTGGGCTGGCTGATGGCGTAGGCGGTGGGAAGCTCGGTGACGCTGGTACCCACCAGAGTGTAGCTGTCGCAGACAGACTCATAAGCCGCCTCGCTGATGAGGAAGTCGCCGGTGTAGTCGCCCTCGGTGATCATGCCAACGGTGACACCCTGGGCCAGCAGATCATTTACAGCCCGGACAGCCTCTGTGCCGTTGTTGGAGAGGATGACCGCCGTACCCTCGCCGGAGAGCTGGCTGACGCCGTCAAACTCTGTCAGCACATCGGACAGCGCACCCTCAAAGGCGCCGACCTCTGTGATGGCAATGCAGTCGAAGCCCCGCATTTCCGGGAAGTTGGAGACGGATTCGGAATACAGATCCGGGAAGCCGGAGCTGGAAGCATCCGCGCCCTCCCAGAGGACGGTATTTGCGTAATTCCGCTTGGCCTGGTACATATCCACCACCAGGGAGCCGGCCAGATAGGTGACGCCGTCAACGGTCACGTCCTCGGTGAGCTGACGAACCTCCACGCCGTTGCGGGTCAGGAACTCCGCCATTTCCCAGGCGTCGGCGGGATCCCGCTGACTGTCCGCGTCCACAGGGATAACGTAGTATTCGGGGAAGAAGTTGCCGGTCTCCTCATAGGCCACGCGCCAGGTGCCGGATTCCAGGATCTCGTTGTCCATGCTGACATACCAGGATTCCATGTCCTCCGCGTGATCCTCGTTTTCGATGCCCCGGCGGAAAAACTCAAGCTGGTTGAGATAGATGTCGTCCTTGTATTCCATCACATAGGCCAGCAGGCCGTACATACCGCACTCCAGCAAACGGGTGCTGGCTTCATTGCTGGAAGGAGTCTCGATGGTATAGCCAAGGGAGCCGCAGTTGAGCATGGCATAGCTGGGGCCGTAGTTGGTGCAGAGGTCGTCCCAGGCCGACCAGCCCTCGCCCTCGGTGTAATCGTCCCGCAGGGGCGTATAATAGGACTGGAACTTCATGTCGTAGTCCTCCTGGGCGGACATGGTGGCCAGGGCTGCCGAGCCAAAGGCCTCCGCTCCCCGCAGGAAGTTATCCACCAGCAGGTCATATTCCAGGTTTGGCTCGTGGGGCGGGGTGCAGGGTTCTACAAGAAACTCTTCCATATAGCCGTGCAGCTCTGCGAACACAACGGGGTTCCAGGAGCTGACCACCTGGTAGAGATAATAGGTTTCCGCCTGGGTCTGGTTGGAGGCGTCCCGGTTCAGGTCAAAACCGTTGGCATTGCGGCGGGTGTTGTATGTACGGCCATCCGGGTTCTCGTTGGGAATGACAATCAGAATGATATTGTCCAGCAGCTCCTCCACGTCGATGGTCAGATCGTCGCTGATGGTGTAATACTCGCTGGCGTCGGTGACGCCGTCGTTGTTGCCGTTTTCCTCGCTGCCGCTGATCTTGCGGGAGCCAAGGCCGGTGAAGCCCTCGATGGAGGCCACCTGTTCATCGAACAGGGAGGTGTCCACCTCTTCGCCGGAGACAAGGCCGGTCAGGGTGTTATAGGTGATGGTATCTGCGGTGGCAAGCTCACGCAGCAGATTTATCTGGGCGTCCACGCCGGGGTTTTCATCGGGATGGACGTTGTTGATAAGGAAGGGAACCCGATAATCCTCTCCGTCCAGAAGGCCGTCGGATATGGAGTTTTGAAGGGATTCGGGGTCGGTCATGGCCAGCTCGTTCATTTCCTGGAACTGGGTGATGGAATCCTCGCTGTCGGAGAGAGTGACGTAGTAGAGAGGATAGCCGCCCTCGCTCTCGCCATAGACGGTGATCTCAAAATAGCGGCCATTCTCCTGGGCCAGAGTCTGAATCTCCAGCAGCTCGTCGATAATTTCGGCGTAGGTCAGGTAGCTCTCATAGATGTTCACCGTGACGGTGGCCTCGGCCAGAGTTTCCTCTCCGTCGGAGGCGGCCAGGGTGTAATCCCCGATGAAGCACTCATAGACGTTCCGATTTGTGACATAGCCGGTAACTTGCAGAGCGTTCTCCCCGTCTTCCGTTACCGTAAAGGCGTTCTCGGTAGTGAATGTAAGCTCGACGGTGACGGTGCTGCCCTCCACGGTAACGGTCGGCTCGGTGATGGAGAAGTAAGCCTCTCCGTCTGTGCCGTCCGTACCCCAGGTGGTCCAGTTGGCCAGCTCGTCGCCGGTGTAGTAATAGGGGTAAAGTTCCTCATCCTGGAAGCTCTCGTCTCTTGTCAGACTCCAGGTCAGGCTCTCTGCCCATTCCTGTATATCGCCGTCTGCGGCGGAGGCCGGGATGGTCAGCGTGGCAGTAATGCTCTCGCCGGTCTCGGAAAGGGCGATGGTGTCCGCCGATACGGTCAGGGACGGCTCACTCTCCCCGGAGGCGGAAGCGGGCAGCACCAGAACGGACAGCAGCATTACGATGGTCAGTAATGCGGCGGCCAGCCGCCTGGCGGTGTGATGGGTTCGTGTCATGTGTTTTTCCTCCTCAATTTGGAATGATGATTACAGGTAAAAAACGGGGAACGGGCCTCCTGATTTTTTACCGCAGGCGGAGCGCACAAAACGAAAAGCCATGAACGCTCCTGGTGGAACATTCATGGCTGTTGAATACCCTTTTTCCGACCCGCTTAAACGGGCCGCTTGCCAATGATAGCGCTCCACAAGTGTGACAGTCCGGCGGATATTCTCCGACGGCCCAGCAAAAAACGCCGCAGGTGACGTTTCCGCTTCGGCAACGGCCCCTTTCCCGCCCCCGAAGGCCTGCTTCGTATAAGGGAACGCGGTACTGATGGACATTGCGCCTCTATCATGTCCCGGTCTTGACCGGGATGATGCAATATGGAATTGTTGAAAAAAGGTTACTCCATATATCGTGCTTTTGTCAAGCCCCTAAATATTATTTCTATAGAAATGGCAAAGTTAGGCGAAATATTAAAAATAAAATTGTATATTATTAACAAAAATTATAGATTGATTTGCCTGTCCTTATGCTTCGCTGGGCTTTTGCTCCGGCATGGGAGAGGAAGGTGCGTTTAAATACTTATAGGTGCTTATCAGCACAACGCAGGATATAACCGCCGTCAGCAGGTCGGATACGGGCATGGAATACAGCACCCCGTCCAGCCCAAAGAACGCAGGCAGCAGCAGGGCGAAGCCCACGCCGAACAGCACCTCACGCACCAGGGACAGCAGCGTGGAGGTCACGGCCTTGCCCAACGCTTGCAAATAGATGAACGTTCCTTTGTTCACGGTGGCGAAAATCATCATGCACAGATAGGTGCGGAAACTCTTTATGGCAAATTCCGTGTAATAGGCGCTCTCCTGGGCTGCGCCGAAGATGGCGATAAGCTGCCGGGGGAAGCACTCCACGATGAGAAGGCCCACCGCGCCGACGATAGCCTCACATATCAGCATACGGGTGCAAAGGCCCTTGGCTCTGTCCTTCCGTCCGGCGCCGATGTTATAGCCCACAACAGGGATGCAACCGGCGGACACTCCTACGGAGATGGAGATGACGATTTGGAAGAATTTCATCACGATGCCCACCACCGCCATGGGGATCTGGGCATACTCTGTCAGGCTGAAAACAGCGTCCATAGCGCTGTATTTGACGATCATGCGGTTCACAGCCGCCATGGACAGCACGATGGAGACCTGACTCAAAAAGCTGGTGAAGCCCAGGGGGACGAATTTGCGTATCAGCGCCCAGGACAGGCGGAAGCTGCTCTTTTCCAGCTTCACAGACTTCAAATGGAACAGATACCAGATGGACAGTCCAGCCGTCAGCACCTGGCCCAGCACGGTTGCCACCGCCGCGCCCATCATGCCCCATTTGAAAACAAAGATGAAAATGGGGTCAAGGATGATATTGGTGAAGGCGCCCGCCAGGGTAGAGGCCATGGCGAATTTTGGGCTGCCGTCCGAGCGGATGATGGGGTTTATGGCCTGGCCGAACATATAGAAGGGAATGCCTACGGTTATCCAGAAGAAATACTCCTGGGCGTTGGCGAAGGTCTCCTCATTTACCCGCCCGCCGAACAGGGTCAGAATGGGGTTTGCAAAAATCAGGTATACCGCCGTGACCACCACGCTGGCGGCGATGGCCAGTATCACGGCGTTTCCAATGCTCCGATGGGCGTTTTCCTTTTGATTGGCCCCCAGACATATGCTCATAAAGGAGCAGCAACCGTCGCCAATCATCACGGCGATGGCAAGGGCTACCACCGTAAGGGGATAGACCACCGTGTTGGCCGCGTTGCCGGCGGAGCCGAGGTAGCTGGCGTTGGCGATAAATATCTGGTCAACGATGTTGTAAAGCGCCGCCACCACCAGGGAGATGACGCAGGGGACGGAGTATTTCCGCATCAGGCTGCCCAGGCCCTCCGTCTCCAAAAAGCTGTTGGATTTCTGGTTCAAGATTCTCGTTCCTCCTTAAAAAACTGCAAAAAAATAACGTGCAGCGGAAAAGCCGGACTTACGCTTACCGCTACACGCAAAAATTGATATTGCGGGAACAACCAAAAGTGGTGGACACAACTGTACCACCTTGTCGTATTCCCATGTTTCTTATATTTTATCGCCCTCCCGGAAAAAAGTCAAGTCCGTCAAAATGCCGAAATTTCGGCCCGCCGCATACGATGGTTTCAAAAACAAAAAGGGAATCAACAGCGCTTCAGAGAAACGGCAGAGGGCGGCCTGGCAAAAATGTTCAGTCGCCGCCGCCGAATGTAACGGCATATGTACAAAACCGAACAGGAGCGTCTCTTCACCGAACTGCGCTGGTCGAGGGACGTTTTTATTTACAAAGGCAGCGGAATTTGTATTATAATTTTATATAAATCACTTGACGAATTAAATGCACTGTGATAATATATACATGAGGTGAGAGACGACATGAAAAAGACCTTATACAGCCTGATGCTTTCGGACGACGTTGTCCGGGCCGTGGATGAGATGGCGCACCGGCTGGGGACGAACCGTTCAGCGCTGGTGAACCAGATTTTAGCGGAATATGTGAACATGAAGACCCCGGAGCGGCGGATACAGGATATTTTTCATCAGATTGAGGAGCTTCTGGTGTCCGACCGGGATCTGGTTCCCTTCGTGACGCCCAACGCAAATTCAATCAGCGTGAAGTCCAGCCTGCAATATCGATACCGCCCCACGGTAAAGTATTCCGTGGAGCTGTATCGAAACTGGGAGAGCGCCCTAGGGGAGCTGTCCGTGGTATTCCGCACCCAGAGTCAGCAGCTGCTGGACGCCATGGCTGACTTTTTCCGCCTGTGGAAGCAGGTGGAGGATGAGCTGGTGGCCCCCTATTTGCGGCAGCCCATTGAATATGCCCTGTACGCCGGACGGTTCACCCGCACCATTTCTCTGGCCGCCGGGCGGAATTACAGCACCGGGGACATTGCCGGGGCCATCAGCGCCTATGTGCGGCTGTTTGACCGGCTGATGAAGGGGTACCTGGCCCGCACCATGACCGGCCAGGAGGTATATAACGAGTATCTTCGCTGGCTGCGGGACGGCAACACAATTCTTTGATACACGCCAAGCCATATTACTACTATTTTTCATAAAAGGGAAGTGATCCCATGAACAGCGACAAGCTGACACAAAAGACCATTGAAACCATCAACAGCGCCACCGCTATGGCCAGGGAGAACGACAACCAATACGTCACCCCGGAGCATTTGCTCTATGCCCTGGTGGACGCGGACGGGGGTCTGATACCCACTCTGCTGGGGCGCATGGGCGCGGACTGCGACAAAATGCTCTCCGCCCTGGACGGGGAAATCAGCCGCCTGCCAAAGGTGCAGGGCAGTCAGGACGTTTACCCCTCCAACGAGTTCGGGAAGGTCATCGACTTCGCCCAGAAGATCGCGGGAAAGCTCAAGGACGAGTATGTCTCCGTGGAGCATCTCATGCTGGGCATTTTCGCCCATCCCACCAAGGCCATCAGCGCCATATTCCGGGAGCAGAACGTGACCCGGGACGGATTTACGGCAGAGCTTGCCAAGGTCAAGACCGGCCACGTCACCACCGACAACCCGGAGGACACCTACGACGCCCTGCAAAAATACGGCACCGACCTGGTGCAGCGGGCCAGAAATAACGAGCTTGACCCGGTCATTGGCCGGGACAACGAGATTCGCAACGTCATCCGCATCCTTTCCCGCAAGACGAAAAATAACCCCGTCCTCATCGGAGAGCCGGGCGTCGGCAAAACCGCTATCGCGGAGGGACTGGCCCAGCGCATCGTCCGGGGGGACGTGCCGGAGGGATTGAAGGACAAAACCATCTTCTCCCTGGATATGGGAGCGCTGGTGGCCGGGGCCAAATACCGGGGAGAGTTCGAGGAGCGGCTGAAAGCGGTTTTGGAGGAAATTTCCAAGAGCGAGGGGAAAATCATCCTCTTTATCGACGAGCTTCACACCATCGTGGGCGCGGGAAAGACCGAGGGGAGCATGGACGCGGGGAACCTGCTGAAGCCTATGCTGGCCCGTGGTCAGCTCCACTGCATCGGCGCTACCACCCTGGACGAGTACCGTAAATATATCGAAAAGGACGCCGCCCTGGAGCGCCGGTTCCAGCCGGTGCAGGTGGATGAACCGACGGTGGAGGACACCATCTCCATCCTCCGTGGCCTCAAGGAGCGGTATGAGATATTTCACGGCGTCCGCATTCACGATTCCGCCCTGGTGGCAGCGGCTACCCTCTCTGACCGCTATATTACAGACCGTTTTCTGCCGGACAAGGCCATCGACCTGGTGGACGAGGCCTGCGCCCTGATTCGCACGGAGATCGACTCTATGCCTGCGGAGCTTGACGACATCCGCCGCCGGATTATGCAGCAGGAGATCGAGGAAATGGCCCTGAAAAAGGAGACGGACAAGCTGAGCCAGGACAGGCTGCAAAAGCTGCGGGTGGAGCTTGCCGCCAACAAAGAGGAATTTAACGCCATGAAGGCCCGCTGGGAGGCGGAAAAGGCGGATGTGGACGCGGTCAAGACCGTGAAGGCGGAGATTGAAAAATGCACCGCCGACATCGAGCGGGCGCAGCAGGCTTATGAGTATGAGACCGCCGCCAGGCTTCGCTATGAGACTCTTCCCGCCCTGCAAAAGCGGCTGGAGGAGGTGGAAAACGCCTCTGGCAAGAAGGACACCCTGGTTCACGACACGGTGACGGAGGAAGAGATCGCCGGCATCGTGGCCCGCTGGACGGGCATCCCCGTGGCGAAGCTGATGGAGGGGGAGCGGGAGAAGCTCCTCCACATGGAGGATATTCTCCACCAGCGGGTCATCGGCCAGGACGAGGCGGTGCGCCTTGTTACCGAGGCGATTTTGCGCTCCCGCGCCGGCATATCCGACCCCAACCGGCCCATCGGCTCCTTCCTGTTTCTGGGGCCGACAGGCGTTGGAAAAACGGAGCTTGCCAAGAGCCTGGCACAGGCCCTGTTCGACGACGAGCGCAGCATGGTACGCATCGACATGACGGAGTACATGGAAAAATTCTCCGTTTCCCGGCTGATTGGCGCACCTCCGGGCTATGTGGGCTATGACGAGGGAGGTCAGCTCACCGAGGCCGTCCGCCGGAAGCCCTATTCCGTGGTGCTGTTCGACGAGGTGGAGAAAGCCCACCCGGACGTGTTCAACATCCTCCTGCAAATCCTGGACGATGGCCGCATCACGGACAGCCAGGGCCGGACGGTGGATTTCAAAAACACCATCATCATCCTGACCTCCAACCTGGGCAGCCCCTACCTGCTGGACGGCATCGACGAAAACGGGGACATCACCCCCGACGCCCGCGCTGCCGTGGAGCAGGAGCTGCGAAACACCTTCCGCCCGGAGTTTTTGAACCGGCTGGACGAGACCGTGTTCTTCAAGCCCCTGACCAAGGAGAACCTGACCGGCATTATCACCATCCTCACCCAGTCCCTCCGCCAGCGGCTGGAGGAGCGGCAGCTTGGCCTGGAGTTCACACCGGCAGCCTGCGCCTATATCATCGACCACGGCTATGACCCGGTTTACGGAGCGCGGCCACTGAAGCGCTACCTCCAAAGCCAGGCGGAGACCCTGATCGCGAAGAAAATCCTCTCCGGCGACCTGGCCGCCGGTTCTACTCTGGTGGTGGACGTGGAGGGCGATGGCCTTGTATGCAATGCAAAGCCTGTACCGGCGGTCGCCTGATACGGCGTTCTATTACAACATTTATTTCTGCGGGATAGAATGCGGCTGCAGCCAAATTTCGTTTTTTTGTAAAAAATAACTTGTGTTGTAGAGGAAATAGGCTTATAATATTGTAAGATTCTTTAAGGCTTTAGGGTTTTAAATCCTATTTCAAACGTAAGACAAACATTAAAGGAGAAAAAATATGCCTGAGATCAAATTTTACAACCACGAGCCTATCCCCATGGAGATGCACAAGGTCAAAATCGTCCAGCAGCTCACTTTGTTGCCGGTGGACGAGCGAGTAAAGCGCATCCGGGACGCGGGCTATAACACCTTCCAGCTCCACAACGGCGACATCTTTATGGATATGCTGACTGACTCCGGCGTGAACGCCATGAGCGACAATATGCAGTCCGCCATGCTCCGTGCCGACGACGCCTATGCCGGCAGCGAGACCTTCTATCGTATGCAGAAAAAGCTGGAGGAGATCTTTGGCATCCACTATCTGCTCCCCGCCCACCAGGGCCGCGCCTGCGAGAATATTCTGACCGAGCGGTTCGTAAAGCCGGGAAGCTGCGTCATTATGAACTACCACTTCACCACCGCCAAGGCCCACATCACCCGTGTCGGCGGTCGCGTGGAGGAGCTTGTGAAGCAGGAGGGCCTGGAACCCAAGAGCGACCTCCCCTTCAAGGGCGACATCGACCTGGAGGCCCTGGAGGCCTGCATTAAGAAGGAGACCCCCGAAAACGTCCCCTTCATCCGCATCGAGTCCGGCACCAACCTGATCGGCGGTCAGCCCGTCTCCTACGCCAACATGAAGGCCGCTACCGACATCGCGAAGAAGTATGGCATCATCACCGTCATGGACGCCTCTCTGCTCCAGGACAACCTGTATTTCATCAAAAAGCGTGAGGCGGGTATGGAGGACAAGTCCATCCGGGAGCTGACCCGCATGATCGCGGATCTGTTCGACATTATCTACTTCTCTGGCCGGAAGTTCGGCTTCGCCCGCGGCGGCGGCATCCTGGTGCGGGACGAGGCCATGTATCACTCCATGGAGGATCTGGTTCCCATGTTCGAGGGCTTTTTGACCTACGGCGGTATGTCCGTCAAGGAGATGGAGGCCATGACCGTTGGCTTTGACGAATCTATGGATATGGACGTTATCTCCCAGGGACCTCAGTTTGTGGATTACTGCGTCCGCAAGCTGGACGAGTATGGTGTACCTGTCATCACCCCCGGCGGCGGCCTGGGCGCCCACCTGAACGCCATGGAGATTTGCTCTCACATCCCCCAGCAGGAATACCCTGCCGGCGCTCTGGCGGCGGCCATGTATATCGCCGGAGGCATCCGGGGCATGGAGCGCGGCACCCTGTCCGAGGAGCGCAACGCCGACGGCAGCGAGCGCTTCGCCTCCATGGAGCTGCTCCGCCTGGCCTTCCCCCGGCGCGTGTTCACCCTCTCCCAGACCGAGTATGTCATCGACCGGGTAGAGTGGCTGTACGACCACCGCGACCTGATCGGCGGCCTGCGCTTCATCCATGAGCCGAAGACCCTTCGCTTCTTCACCGGCATCCTGGAGGCCACCTCCGACTGGCCCGAAAAGCTGGCCGAAGCCTACAAGGCCGAGTTTGGTGAGGATCAGTAAAAAACCGCAAATATCAAACCAAGCGCCGGGATTCGTCCCGGCGCTTGATGCATGACCGGGGGAGGTGGAGACGGCCCTCAGGTGGGCGTCGAAGTCCCCGCTTCTATAACACCCAATGTCGCCAAAAGTGACTTAGGTACTTACACCTATGTCGTTTCGCACCGTTGCATAGCTGCACGAAAAATGGCCTTTGCCTTGGGGTAAAGACAATCTTCATAGAAATTCTTTTTCGTTTTTTATTGTCTACTTGACAGCGGGTTTTACATTATTGTAATATATGTAATATATTTAAGATTACCTGCCATGAATAACAGCAAAAATTATATGGGAGAAGTGAAATTTAAAATGAAGCGAAAATTGCAAGTGCAAGTTGAACACATCCGCGAAAAGCTTCAATAGAGTC
>JAJQCH010000027.1 GCA_021202795.1 Oscillospiraceae bacterium | reverse complement strand
CTATTGAAGCTTTTCGCGGATGTGTTCAACTTGCACTTGCAATTTTCGTATAAAAAACCATATAACTTTATCCGGCATGAGTATTTTGCAAAGGACGCGGCGCTGTGATACAATAACGCCATAGAAATCACAAATATATTCTGAAAGGATAAATTTTTATGGAAGATTACAAAGGAAAAGTGGTCATCGTCACCGGCGGGGCCACAGGCATTGGCCGGGGGGCGGCATTGGCTTTTGGGGCCGAGGGCGCCAAGGTCGTAGTCGTCACAGGCCGCAATACCGCCGGGGGAGAGGCCACGGCCCAGGCCATCCGGGATGCCGGGGGAGAGGCCATATTCGTCCAGTGCGACGTGTCGGACGAGGAGCAGGTCAAGGCCATGGTGGAAAAGACCCTGTCGGTCTATGGCCGCCTGGACTGCGCCTTCAATAATGCAGGCATCGGGCCGGACGGAGTGCGGGTTCCCTTTTCAGCCCTGACGGAGACATCGGTGGAGGTGTGGGATCGAACCATGGCGGTAAACGCCAGGGGGGTGTTTCTGTGCCTGAAGTACGAGATACCCGCCATGTTGAAAACCGGCGGCGGGGCCATTGTGAACACTGCCTCCGTGGGCGGTCTGCGGATGGCCCCCTCATTTGGCGCTTACGGCCCCAGCAAGGCGGCGGTCATCGCCGTCACCCAGACGGCGGCGGTGGAGTATGCCAGGCAGGGCATCCGGGTGAACGCCGTTTGTCCCGGCCCGACGCAGGGAACGGAGCTGATGAAAAACTCAGCGGCTACCGGCGGCGCAGCGGCTGGTGACGACGACGGCCCGCCTATCCCTCTGGGGAAATTCGGTCAGGTGGAGGACATCACCAACGCCGTCCTCTGGCTCTGCTCCGACAAGGCCGGACACATCACCGGCCATGCCCTGTCCGTGGACGGAGGCATGGCGGATATTGGGTGACAGGACGAAGCTGTTGTAATGCAAAAAATAAGGGAAATAAGTTTGAACAAACTATGAATATTTGATGTTATTGAATTGACAGATGCTTTTGAAGTCTGTATAATGCTAATAGATTTGCCCGCGGGCGGATTAAATTTTATTGGAGGTTTCATAAATGAAGAAAGCAACCCGTATTCTTGCTCTTGTGGTGGCGCTGATGATGGTTTTGAGCCTGAGTGCCTTCGCGAGCGGCGAGGCGTCCGGCGAGCTGGCATCGGAAGAGGCTGCGGCGGAGGAGACCGCAGAACTGACCGTTGAGAGCATCGAGGACATGACGGCGTCGTCCTACGCCACTCTGGACGCGGTCAACACCCGCAGCCAGGACGAGGGCTACATCTACGTCGGCTATGACGTGGTGGACGGCGAACTGACCAGCGAGTCCAACTGGACTACCGACGACGTCTCCGAGATCACCTTGGCCAACGAGGTCGAGGGTGCCGGCTTCACCGCGGTACACTCCAGCGGCGCGGCGTCTGACGTTACCGTCACCGGCACTCTGGTTCTGTATAATGGTGAGGACGATGCCGAGGGCGTTCATGCCAGCGACTTCACTGGCTGCGGCGCGGCGTTCGTGGCGGCAGACGGCGGCCGCATCACCCTGCAGGGCGTGGATCTGACCACCGACGGCTTCGTCCGTGCGGCTGTCATCGTTGATGACGGCGCTGTCGCATGGATCGAGGATTCCAGCATTGTCACCTATGGCGCTAACCCCCTGACCGAAGCCTATGACGGCTATGTCAACAGCGCTACCACCAGCGTTATGCTGTCCCCCCCGTGGGTTCTGGGCATCCAGGGCGGCATTCGCACCGTGAACATTCTTGACACCGAGGCCACCTTCGTGACCGTCAACTCTTATCTGGCCAGCGGCGGCTGGGGCGTTGTCTCCACCGACGGCTGCACCAACCCCTACCTGTACTTCATCGACTCTACCCTGGAGATCCTCTCCGAGTCTGAGGGCGGCATGGACAGCGGCTGGGAGCTGTATGGCTATGACGAGGACGCTTACGGCTCCGGCTACGGCTCCTATGTCATCGGCGCCTGCTATGAGTACTACTATGGCGCCACTATCGAGGGCGCTACCTTCGGCGCTATCGCCCGCGAGGGTACCGCGATTTACGCCTCCTCCAACGGCACCATCGACGTCGTCAGTCCCACTGGCGAGGAGCTTGGCACAGTTGAGGGCCAGGGCAATGTGACCACTATCAATGCGGTCATCGGCGTTATCACCCACTCCTCTGAGGATGTGGCCATCAGCTTCACCGACGGCACTGTTGTCAACACCGAGGCCGCCGCGCTTGAGTATCGTTCCTCCGGCCATGCCGACATCGTCTTCGACGAGGCAGTTCTGAACTCCAAGGCCGGCATTATCATCCAGATGATCGACGACGACGATTCCACCGTGGGCATGGGCGACATGACCACCATGGGCTTTAACACCACCCTGGTGGAGGATGCCGGTATGCCCTCTCAGACTGGCCACGAGACCGGCGCTACCGACAGCAACGAGGAGCTGAGTGCCACTTTCACCAACGGCGATTACGTTGGCAACCTCTATAACGGTACCGGCTACTATGCCCAGGCTGGCGACGTGATGAACGTCACTGTCGGCGAGGGCGCTACCCTGACCGGCGACATCGCCCTGACCGAGACCTTCCACGGCATTGCTTACTCTGAGGAGGCTGTGGCCTTCGCGGAAGCCACCGACGGCGTGGAGTATGTGTTCATCGACGCTGACTTCCAGGTCACTGAGGACGAGTCCGAGGCTGTTTACATCCAGTTCACCCAGTTCACCATCAACCAGTACTATATGCTGTGCCGGATGGAGAACCACATCTATTACAACGGCTACAGTGCCATCAATGTCACCGTCACTGACGGAGGCGTCTGGACGGTTGCTGAAGAGAGCCTGATCACCTACCTCAACATCGACGGCGGCACCGTTTACGGTGAGATCATTGAGAACGAGGACGGTAGCCTGACCATCGTTCCCTCTGACGAAATTATCGCTGAGGGCGAGTATGGCACCGCTGTGGAGGCCAACGTAGCCGAAAGCTCCGGCATGGGCAACGTGGGCGGTTCCTCCGAGCCTGAGGGCATCACCGTTGACAGCACTGCCGACACCAGCAGCTCCGAGGAGGCTTCCGAGGAAGTCGCCGAGGTGGAGACCGAGGCCAGCGAAGAGGCCGAGGCCGAAGTGGCCGAGAGCGATGAGGAGATTCCTGAGCGTCCCGCCGACCTGGCTGAGGGCGAGGAGCCTCCCGGAGGCTTCGGCGGCATCGACTGATGTCTGTATGCCTTTTGTGTAGGCAATAAAAAATAAGGTGGGAGCCGCGAAAGCGGCTCCCATTTTGTGTACATAAGGCGTTAGCAAAAAACCGCCGTCCGACGCACTCCACTGCGCGGACGGCGGTTTTTATCAGGATACCAGCTTCAGTCGGGTTTCGGGAATGAGCTGGCGGAAATAGCTGATTTTTGGCAGGAGACGAAGCAAAATCATGCCCAGAATATAGCAAGCCAGCAGCTCGCCAATGCCAACGGTCAGACCGTTATAAGCCCAGGCCGCCGGGAAGGCAGAGGAAAAGCCTGTCTCGAACCAGGCGATTTCCGCCCCCACGATGACGGTGTTGCACAGCACAGGGGGCAGGGGGGCCAGCCATTTGTATTTCATTTTGCTGGTCCAAAGCGCGGCCAGAAGCGTCGCCAGCGTGCCGAAAAGCCAGTCCAGCACATAGGGTGAGCCGATCAGGTTTGCGATAAAGCAGCCGATGGCCAAGCCGGGGATGGCCTCCGGCAGGAAGAAGGGTAGAATGGTCAGCGCCTCGGAAAAGCGAATCTGCATCGGGCCATAGGACAGCACAGGCAGAATCAGGGTGAGGACGGCATACAGCGCAGCGATGACGCTGCCGGCGCACAGCCGCCGCAGGGATAGACTGTTTCTCATTGCTGGGTACCTCCATTTTATATTTAGAGTACGGCGAAACAAAACCGCACAGCGGCGCAGCTTCTGCTGCGCCGTTTGGACCGGGTGTGGAGAACCGGTCACAGGCATTATTGCATGAAATCGCAGAGTTGTCAATTCATATTGAAAAATATTGAAACCAAACGGCCCTTTGCTGCAATATAATAAGTGAAAACGGTACCGTTGCAAATCGCCGGGGAGGTGACAGGATGAATGAAAAAGAGGCGCTGCGGCGGATGGCGCGGGGAGATGAGACGGCTTTGAGCTGGTTCATCGACCGATACGCTGCCTATGTGGGCGCGGTGCTGCACAGCGTCACCGGCGGAGCCATGACGGCCCAGGACAGGGAGGAGGCCGCGTCAGATGTTTTCGTGGCCTTTTGGCAGAGCGGGGACAGGGTTCAGCCCGGTAAGGCCAAGGCATATCTCGCGGCGATTGCCTGGAACAAGGCGAAAATGTTCCTGCGAAGGGCCAATATAGAGCTGCCGCTGGAGGGCGACGTCCTGTCTGTCGCCGGGGAGGATATGGAGCAGGGCCTGGAGGAACAGGAGCAGCGGGAAATAGTCTACCGGGCTGTTTTATCCATGGGACAGCCGGACAGAGAGATATTCCTGCGGTATTACTACTACTGTCAGCCGGTGGGAGACATTGCGGCCAGGCTTCAAATGAAGCCCGCCACGGTCAAGACCCGTCTGCACCGAGGCCGGGCCAGGCTCAAAGAAATTCTGACACAAGGAGGCTACACAGTTGAAGATTAAAATTTCCGATATGCTGGACACCACCGACGGCTTTGATTTGGAGTTGCCGGAGGAGGGGATGGTCTCCGCCGAAAAAATCAAGGAGGTAACAATGAAAAAAATACGCGATAGCCAGGGCGCGGCCCGGCGGGGCCGCCGCATTTCCAAGGCGAGCGTTGCGGCCATTGCCGCAGCGGCGGTGCTGGCCCTTTCCGGCGCGGCCTATGCCGTCAGCCAGTGGACGGGCTTTGCCTCCACGGAGGGCCTGACGGACAGCCAGATACAAGCGCTTATTGACAGCGCCTCCCTGACCTCGTCCCAGGGCGTTGATACGGAGGGAAACGTCACCTATTATGACGAAAACGGGAACGAGCTGTTCACCCTGACGGCGGAGGAAGCCGCCGCTTATGAGCAGGGGCTGATAGAGGCCGCAGAGCAGGCAGTACGGGACAGCGCAACTCTGGTGGATGTGGACACCATGGACATGGTACCCACCGGCATCACGGAGCTTGCTGTGAATGAAGACGGTAGCTTTGAGGACTTCATCGTCTCCAATGGTCATATGGTCATCTTCTACCCGGAGGGGAGCCAGGGGTATGACCTGAAGGCCGGGAACACTGTCACCCTGACGCTGCCCACCGACGAGGTCTGCTATCTGGCCTATGGCCTGATACAGGACGGCGTCGCTACCGAGTGCGATGTCGTCCAGACGGCGGAGCAGTCCTATACCTTCGAGATACCGGAGGACGGGAGCTACTGCTTCTACATCATCTACTACAGCGCCGGCGCCGACGCCTTCTCCGGCGGGAGCGTTACCGTAAATTAAAATCCAATCTAACCACGGAGCGGCGAGAGCCGCTCCTTTTGGGTTGTCTGAATCACCCAAATATGTTATAATCTCCACAAACCACGCAGGAGGTGCGGATTATGCGGATTTTGGTGGTGGAGGACGCGAAGGATATGAACCGGCTGATTGTAAAAACGCTGACGAAGGCCGGATACAGCGTGGACGGGTGCTTTGACGGGGAGGAGGCGCTGGATTATCTGCTGGGGGCGGAGTATGACGGCATTATTTTAGATGTGATGATGCCCCGGCTGGATGGGTACGGGCTGCTTCAGCGGCTGCGGGACAAGGGGGACGACACCCCGGTGCTGTTCCTCACCGCAAAAGACGCCGTGGCCGACCGGGTGAAGGGGCTGGATCTGGGGGCGGACGACTACCTCATCAAGCCCTTTGATTTTGACGAGCTGCTGGCCCGCATAAGGGCCATGACCCGCCAGCGGGCAGGCAGCCGGGTCAACCGCTTCACTGTGGGCGACCTGACTGTGGACGTGGAGCGGCGCACCGCCGTGCGGGGCGGAGAGAACATTCCCCTTCTGCCGAAGGAATTTACGATTTTGGAATACATGATCCGTCATGCCGGAGCAGTGTTGAGCCGGGAGCAGCTTGAAAACCAGATATGGAACTATGAGTATTCCGGCAAATCTTATCGACAACGGCTTCAAATATGGCCGCCCGGAGGGCCATGTGTGGGTGTCCATCCGCCAGACGGAGGGGGAGGCATTGCTGGAGGTGCGGGACGACGGCATCGGCATCTCCCCGGAGGAGCAGGAAAAGGTCTGGCAGCGCTTCTACCAGGTGGATACCTCCAGAGGAGACGAGGGAGGCGCGGGCCTTGGCCTTGCCATGGTGCAGCAGATCGCCCAGGCCCACGGGGGCTATATGACGCTGGAGAGCGTTCCCGGCATCGGCAGCCGTTTTACCCTGCATCTGCCGCTGTAACTTGGAAAAGCCGTCATAATTTTGGAAAAGCCCCCATATCCATTGGGTATGGGGGTGTAATTCATGAAAAAGCTATTGGCGGTGATACTGGCCGCCGTTTTGCTCACCCAGCCGGTGCTGGCGATTGAGCGGCTGGAGGGGGACGATATTACCATATCCGCGCCCTACGCGGTGCTGATGGAAAGCTCCACCGGCCAGGTGATCTATGAAAAGGAATCCCACGCGCATTGCTCCCCGGCCAGCGTCACCAAGGTGATGACCATGCTGCTGGTGGCGGAGGCTATAGAGGCGGGAACCATTTCCCTGGACACGGTGGTGACGGCCTCAGCCAATGCCGCGTCCATGGGCGGCAGTCAGATATGGCTGGAGCAGGGGGAGCAGATGACGGTGGGAGAGATGCTCAAGTGCGTGGCGGTGGTCAGCGCCAACGACTGTGCCGTGGCCCTGGCGGAGCTTATCTCCGGCACGGAGGAGGCGTTTGTCCAGCGGATGAATCAGCGGGCGGCGGAGCTGGGAATGGTGGACACCCATTTCACTAACTGCACCGGTCTGCTGGACGACGATGACCACTATACCTCTGCCTACGACATTGCCCTGATGAGCCGGGCGCTCATCGCGCACGACATGATAAAGGACTATACTACCATCTGGATGGACACCATTCGGGACGGGGAATTTGGTCTCTCAAACACCAACAAGCTGATTTATTACTACGACGGAGCCACGGGGCTGAAAACCGGCTTTACCTCCAAGGCCATGTACTGCCTTTCCGCCACGGCGGAGCGGGACGGGGTGGAGTATATCGCCGTGGTGCTTCACGCGGAGACATCGGCGGACAGGTTCGAGGACGCCAAAACCCTTTTGAGCTACGCCTTCGCAAATTACGACCTGGCCTCCCTCCGGCCCAGCGAGGCGCTGCCCCCGGTGCCGGTCACGCTGGGGACGGTGGACAGCGTTCAGCCGGTGTATGATGGAGACGAGTATATCCTGGAGGAGAAGGGAACTCTTTCCGACCTGACCTACGACCTGACCCTGGCGGAATCCCTGGCCGCGCCGGTGTACGCGGGCCAGAGCCTTGGAACGCTGACCGTGTACAGCGGGGAAACAGTGCTGGCGCAGATCAATATTGTGGCCGCAGAGACCGTGGAGCGGTTGAGCCTTTGGGACATCTACGGCAGCCTGGTCGGCGCCTTGATTGGGCGAGAAATGGTATAGATTCCCCATTTTGGGTGGAAAAAGAGGCAAAAACTGGACGTCTTGCCCCACTTGAGGAAAAACACGCTTGAAAAAATGGATTCCCTGCGCTATAATAAAAACACTCTTATGAGCGTTATAAAACAATCAGGAGGTCGCTTCTTATGGTAAAGGTCGATCTTTCCGGCGCACTGGGCTTTTTGGACAGCGCAGGGCCGGACTATGGCGCCGCTTCCCTGGCACACAAGGCTTTGGCGGACGGTATATGGGCGGGCGCGGAGTTTACCGGCTGGCGCCAGCTTCCCCGCCGGGTACAGGGTGAGGAGCTGAAGAAGATACAGCTTGCGGCGGAGCGCATCCGCGACAACAGCCAGGTGCTGGTGGTGGTGGGCATTGGCGGCAGCTATCTTGGCGCCCGTGCGGGCATTGAGCTGATACGCCCGAAAAACGGGCCGGAGGTCATTTTTGCCGGCAACGGCCTTTCCCCGGACGATCTGAACGATAAAATTGAGCGCCTGGGCGACCGGGATTTCTCTGTGAACGTGGTGTCCAAGTCCGGCACAACGCTGGAGCCTGCCGTGGCCTTCCGGGTATTCCGTGGCCTGTTGGAGAAGAAATACGGCACGGGAGCCAAAAAACGCATTTATGCCACCACAGACGCCGCCAAGGGCGTGCTGAAGACCATCGCGGACAGCGAGGGATACGAAACCTTCGTCGTCCCGGACGACGTGGGCGGGCGGTACAGCGTTCTGTCCGCCGTGGGGCTGCTGCCCCTGGCTGCCGCCGGGTGCGATGTGAATACCATAGTGGATGCGGCGGCGGAGGCCATGTACGATCTTGACCAGCGCAGCGCGGATAACCCGGCCTGGCAGTATGCCGCAACCCGCAATGCGCTTTATGCCAAGGGCAAGACCATTGAGCTTCTGGCAAGCTATGAGCCGTCCTTCCGCTATATGGCGGAGTGGTGGAAGCAGCTTTTCGGCGAGAGCGAGGGGAAAAACGGCGTGGGCATTTATCCCGCGTCGGTGGAATATAACGCAGACCTGCACTCTATGGGCCAGTATATCCAGGAGGGGCCGCGTACCCTGATGGAGACGGTGGTCAGCTTTGAACGGCCTCTGCGGGACTATGAAGTACCCTTTTCTATGGGCGACGCAGACGGCCTGAACTATCTGGCCGGACGGGGCCTGGGAGACATCTCCCGCGTGGCGATGGAGGCGGTGAAGGCCGCCCATGTGACCGGCGGCGTGCCAAATATCGGCATATCTATCCCTCGCCGGGACGAGGAGGGCTTCGCGGAGCTTGTTTGCTTCTTCGAGACCGCCTGTGCCATCAGCGGCTATATGCTGGGGGTCAATCCGTTCGACCAGCCCGGCGTGGAGGCGTATAAGAAAAATATGTTCCGAATGTTGGGCAAACCGGGGGCGTAATGCGCTGTTTGCGGCGCAACATGAAAAATTTCTTTGAGAATTTTCATATTTTCGTTGCAGGAGTCGGAGAAAGATGATAGAATACGGGTAACAAAAACAAGGAGTGTGATGATCTTGGTTCGGTTAATCATGGGTCTGAAAGGAACCGGCAAAACAAAACTGCTGGTTGATTTGGTTCGCAAGGCGGTGGATGAGGAACACGGAGACGTGATCTGCATCGAGAAGGATAAAAACCTTACATACGACATCCCCTATCAGGCGCGGCTTGTTCATGCCTCGCAGTATGGGATAAGCTCCATCGACCTTATGGGCGGCTTTATCAGCGGCTTGGCAGCCGGAAACTTTGACATCACTCATGTATTTATAGACAACCTTTTCAAGATTATTGGCGAGGTGCCGGAGTCCACTCTGGCGAAATTCCTGGCCTGGCTGGAGCGTTTTGGAGAGACGGAAAGCATTACCTTTACTGTTACCGCTTCCGCCGACGCCGCCAACTTTGGCGAGGGTGTGACCAAGTATCTTTATCAGGCTTGACGCCTAAAAAAACAGACCGCCCCGCTGGGAGGACAAGCCTCTTTGCGGGGCGGCGTTTTTATAGCTGCCTTATAGGGTTCGGCACAGATGCTCCCTGGCCTGCAGCAGTCCGTCGCACAGACCAAGAATGTCCGCTTCCGTGGTGAATCGGCACAAGGAAACTCGGATGGCCCCGTCTATCACCGGGGCGGGCAGGCCCATGGCCTCCAGCACATGGCTTCTTGCACCCCGTTTGCAGGCAGAACCTTTGGAGACGGATATGCCGAGACTGTCCAGGTAATTGAGCAGTACCTCGCTCTTATACCCCGGAAGGGAGAGAGAGAGGATATGGGGCGTACCCCCGCCGATGACCACAAGCTCCGGCGCGGCGCCTTGCAGCCGGTCAATGCAGAGTCGGCGCAGCGCGGCCATGCGCTCCCCGGCCTGAGCGTCGGCCTGGGCGGCCTTTGCGGCGGCGGCGAAAGCGCATATGCCGGGCAGCCCCTCTGTCCCGGAACGGCGGCCATTTTCCTGTCCGCCGCCTAAAATCAAAGGCGGGAGCTGTAGACCGCTGCGGACGTATAAGGCCCCAGTACCCTTCATCCCGTGGATTTTATGGGCAGAGAGAGAGATCATGTCCGCCCCCAGGGTTTTGACGGACAGAGGGAGCTTCATATACCCCTGGACGGCGTCTGTGTGCAGCAGGGCGGGAGATTTGGCCGCCCGGATGGCCTTCGCCACGGCGGGGATGTCCGTCACTGCGCCGGTCTCGTTGTTCACCAGCATCAGGCTCACCAGCGCCGTATCAGGGCGCAGAGCGGCGGCGACGGCCTCCGGAGAGACGGCTCCGTCCGGGCCTGGGGAGAGGCGGGAAATCTCCCAGCCCTTTGACTCCATATAGTCCAGGGTCTTGCGAACCGCGTCGTGTTCCACTGTGGAGCTGATGATGTGCTGCCCCTGGTGCCGCCGAAGCCACGCCCCGGAGCGGATGGCCCAGTTGTCGCTCTCCGATCCGCCGGAGGTGAAGAAAATTTCCTCCGGCTTTGCGTGCAGTGTGGCGGCAATATCGGCCCGCGCCGATTTCAGGGCGTCTCTGGCGGCCCGGCCCGGCCCGTGGGTGGAGCTGGGGTTTCCGAAATTCTCCGTCATCATTTCCATGGCGGCCTGGGCCGCCTCCGGGCATACCCTGGTGGTGGCCGCGTTGTCTAAGTATATCATAGGAAAATCACCATAATTATAAAATTTATCTCCGATATTATAAAACGGGAAAGAGGAAAACACAAGTGCCATGAAATACGCCGTCTATACCTTGGGTTGTAAAGTGAACCAATATGAGACCCAGGCGCTGGAGACCATGCTCCGGGCGCGGGGTCTGGAACCGACGGAGACGGGGGAGCGGGCGGATGTAGTTATCGTGAACACCTGCGCCGTCACGGCGGAGAGCGGGCGAAAATCCCGCCAGGCCATACGGCGGCTGATGGCCCAGCATCCGGGGGCCTTGACCGCCGTGTGCGGCTGCTTCTCTCAGCTTGAGCCGGAGCAGGTGAAGGAGCTGGGGGCGGACATCGTCTTTGGCAGCGGGGAGAAGGAAAAGCTCGCGGACGCCATCGCGGACGCTCTGCCCGCCGTGGAGATAGACGACCCCTTCCGCCGCAAATATTTTGAACCACTGCCCGCAGGGGCGGCGGCGGGCCGGACGCGTGCCATGCTGAAAATCCAGGACGGTTGCGATCACTTCTGTACCTATTGCGTCATCCCTTATACCAGAGGCCGGGTGCGCTCTCTGCCCCTGGCCGACTGCGCGGCCCAGGCGACAGACTTAAAGGAACGCGGATTTCGGGAGATTGTTCTGACCGGCATAGAGATTGCCTCCTATGGCAAGGATTTGCCGGAAAAGCCCGGCCTTGCGGACGCGGTGGAGACTGTGGCCCAGGCCGCTCCCGACGTGCGGCTTCATCTCGGCTCTCTGGAGCCGACGGTGATAACGGAGGATTTTTGCGCCCGTCTGGCGGCGCTGGGGCAGTTATGCCGCCACTTCCACCTGTCCCTTCAATCCGGGTGCGACAACACGCTCAAGCGCATGGCCCGTCGGTATGACACGGCGGCGTTTCTCGCTGCCTGCGACCGCCTGCGCCGGTACTTTCCCGGATGCAGCCTGACGGCGGATCTTATCTGCGGCTTTCCGGGAGAGACGGAGGCGGATTTTTCCGCGACGCTGGACTTTTTGGAGCAATGCGAATTTTTCTATGTCCACGCCTTTCCCTATTCTCCCCGACCGGGGACGAAGGCGGCGGCCATGCCGGGCCAGCTCAGCCACGCCCAAAAGGAGACGCGGGTTCTCCGGGCCAGAGAGGTCATAGATCGGCTCCAGCAGCGCTACCTGCAGGCGCAGGTAGGAAATACCCTCTCCGTGCTGTTTGAAAACGAGTGGGAGGGCCACGGGGACAACTACTGCCGCGTGCGGGCGGACAGGCCGGTGGAGCGGGGGAGCGTCCTGCCGGTGCGTATTACCGACGTGTCGGGCGACAAGCTGCTGGGCTGCATAAATGATTTGCAATCCATGACAAGTGTGCTATAATTATAAAGAATATCCAGTTTTTTAAGTTTGGTTGATTGCATAATGAAGATGGACACTTGAAAAAGAAAATCCATA
>JAJQCH010000108.1 GCA_021202795.1 Oscillospiraceae bacterium | reverse complement strand
AATCACTATGGATTTTCTTTTTCAAGTGTCCATCTTCATTATGCAATCAACCAAGTCTTTTTTCTCAAAAAACACACGAAATTGCCAAAAAAATGTCCTTAAGGACAGCGACACATGGTCTTACATATCCATTTCCTGCTGACCTAAATACGCGATCCCCAGGTGGTCATACGCTTTTTTTGTGACACAGCGTCCCCGCATGGTACGGGTTAGAAATCCCTGCTGAAGCAAAAATGGTTCGTAAACGTCTTCCAGGGTAACGGCCTCTTCGTTGATGGTCGCGGCCAGCGCCTCCAAACCCACCGGGCCGCCGTTATACAGCTCTATAATGCTGCGCAGCATACGCCGGTCAATGTTGTCAAGTCCCGCCTTGTCCACCTCCAGACGCAAAAGCGCCTCCTCAGCGATTTCTTTGGTGATAACACCCGTCCCCTCCACCTGAGCAAAATCCCGCACCCGGCGAAGCATTCGATTGGCAATACGGGGCGTCCCCCGGCTGCGGGAGGCAATCTCGACCGCCCCATCCGGCTCGATGTCGATTTCTAATATAGCGGCGCTTCGCTCAATGATGCGGCGCAGCTCCTCCGTGCTGTAAAGCTCCAGCCGGAGATTGACCCCAAAACGATCCCTCAGCGGGGCGGAAAGCTGCCCGGAACGGGTGGTAGCTC
Organism: Oscillospiraceae bacterium; assembly: GCA_021202795.1. Classification (GTDB taxonomy): domain Bacteria; phylum Bacillota; class Clostridia; order Oscillospirales; family Oscillospiraceae; genus CAJOIG01. The sequence continues at coordinate 11,590 of JAJQCH010000108.1, read as the reverse complement.
CAATCAGCGTGAAATGGGGCAAATCCAGTCGTATGGAATTGGCGGAGGGACCTTTTCCCAGGATAATATCAATGGCAAAATCCTCCATGGCGGGGTATAAAATCTCTTCCACAGAACGATTTAGCCGATGTATTTCATCTAAAAACAAAATGTCGTTTTCCTGCAAATTGGTCAGAAGAGCGACTAAATCTCCCGGTTTTTCAATAGCCGGGCCGGAAGTGATGCGCATATTAACACCCATTTCGTTCGCAATGACGCCGGCCAGCGTGGTTTTGCCCAGTCCAGGCGGGCCGTGGAGAAGAACATGATCCAGCGGTTCGTTTCGCATTTTTGCAGCCTGGATAAAAACAGCAAGGTTTTCCTTTGCTTTTTCCTGACCTGTATAGTCTGCCAGATATTTTGGCCGCAGGGATGCTTCCGCTGCATCCTCCGGCAAAGAGGCGGCGGTAGTGACAAGCTCCGGCGCGTCACCAGAAAAGCTGATACTCAAAGCGTTCCTCCCCCCTTTTTACTTCATCATATTCCGCAGGGCGGCCCGGATGGCCTCCTCCAGGGACAGGTTTTCCAGCTCCAGCCCCCGCAGGGCTGCCGCACATTCAGATCGGTTATAACCAAGAACCGTCAGCGCGGATGTCACGTCTGCCAGCTTCGAGTGTCCTTCCTCTCCTGTCGGAACATACGGATCGCTTGCAGGCAGAGACAGCTCTTCAGCTTGCTTCTTCAGCTTGTCCTTCAGCTCCAGGATGATTCGCTGAGCCAGGCGTTTTCCCACGCCCGCAGCGGCAGTCAGCGCCTTTTCATCATCTGTCAGCACTGCCATACTGACGCCCTCCGGCGTGTTGACGGACAAAATGGCCAGCGCCGCCTTTGGCCCTACACCCGACACAGCCAGCAGCATCTCAAAGCAATGCTTTTCCGCCATTGTGCCAAAGCCGTATAGGTCGAAAGCATCCTCCCGTATCAGCTCACGAATATACAGCCTCGCCTGTGAGCCACGATTCAGACGGCTCATGGTGTTGGTGGACACATTTACCGCAAAACCAATGCCGCCGCAGTCGATCACAGCCAGATTCGGCTCCAGATCAGCTACAGTTCCCGTCAAATGGTAGAACACGGATCATACCCTCCTTCCTCTGTAAGAGAGCTTGTTCTGCTCCTGGCATGGCATATAGCCAGCGCCAGAGCGTCCGCCGCATCGTCCGGCCTGGGTGGTTTGGACATTTGCAGCAGCTTCTGTGTCATATAGATGACCTGCCGCTTCTGCGCCCCGCCATAGCCCACCACCGCCTGCTTGACCTGCATAGGCGTGTACTCAAAAACAGGCACGCCGCTGCGATAAGCGCTGAGTAAGATAACACCCCGTCCGTGGGCTACGGCAATGCCGGTAGTGATATTCTTGGAGAAAAACAGCTCCTCCACCGCGATCTCCGCCGGGGCGAAGGTGACGATGATCTCGTTAAGGTCGTTGTATATCATATCCAGTCTGGGCGACAGGGCCGTGTTTGGCGGCGTTGTTATAACGCCGCAGGCGACATAGGTGTTTTTCCCCCGTTCAGCATCAATTACGCCGAAACCTACCGTTCCGATGCCCGGATCGATGCCCAGTATTCTCATGTCGTCCCCGTCTCCGTTTTGGCAAAATACGCCTGCGTTGCCAGAATATCCTTCTGTATCTGCTCTCCAAGCGCCTCCGGCGAAGGAAAACGAGTTTCTTCCCGCAGAAATTTCAGAAATTCCAGTCGTACCTGAGAGCCATAAAGACGGCCTTCGAAATCCAGAATATTGGACTCCACTGTCACATGACCGTCGCCATCGAAGGTGGGCCGCACGCCCACGTTTGTCACCGCTGCCTTTGGCCCCTCTGCCAACCAGACGCGGGTGGCATAGACGCCGTGCCTTGGCTCCAGCACGCCCTCCGGGATGCGGGTGTTAATGGTCGGCGCCCCGATGCTCCGGCCAATTTTATAGCCATATCCGACAGTATCTGTCAAGGTATGGGGATGGCCAAGATACCGGGCCGCCCGTTCCATGTCTCCCTCCGCAACCAGCTCACGGATATAGGTGGAGCTGACAATCACTCCGTCAACAACGACTTCCTCCACAATATCGCAGCCCAGGTCGTTCTGCTGGCACCAGACGGCGATTTTATCTGAAGTTCCTTCCCCTTTCCATCCGCAGGAAAAATCCCGCCCCATGACAAGGTGGATGGCTCCCAAATCGTTCTTCACAGAATGAAGAAAATCCTCCCAGGGCATTTGCATAAATCGTCGATCGAAGTGGAGCATGATAATATCGTCTATCCCCCCCATGCGGGAGATAAGTCCCTTGCGATCGGCCACGCTGCCCAGCAGCGGCACCTCCTCTCCACGGACGAAGGTGTCCGGATGGGCGTCAAAGGATATGACCGACGGTTTAGCGCCGATTTCAGCGGCCCGCTCCACGGTTTTTTTCATCAGCGCCTGATGCCCCAGGTGTACGCCATCGAAAAAGCCAAGCGCCACCACGCGCTTCATTTCGCCTGTTTCATTCACGACCTGCCGCCTCCCCTGTTAAAAGTGCCAGCGGGAGAATGTATTCCTCCGGGGCTTTTCGAATTTCCTCCAGCGTGTGTGCCTGGAAAATATGAAAGACGCCGGCCCGTGTACGGCGCAAGGCACTCATGCATCCGCCGCAGCCCAAAGCGTCTCCTATGCTGTCACAGAGCGTGCGGATGTAAGTTCCCTTGGAACACTCTATAATAAGGCCCCAGTCTCCGTTTTCATCCTGCTCCGTCAGATCCAGGCGATAAATGGTGACAGGCCGTGGATCGCGGTGTACCTCCCCGCCCCGGCGAGCGATTTCATAGAGCTTTTTTCCTCGTATCTTTATGGCTGAATATATGGGCGGCGTCTGCATAATATCGCCACGAAGGGCTTCCAGCGCAGGTTCAATCTCCGACGCCGTCAGAGCCTGCTCCGTCTGTGCCAGCACATTTCCCCATATATCCTGGGTGTCCGTTCTGACGCCCAAACGGAGGCGGGCGTGGTATTCCTTTTTATCATTCTCCGCGTATTTTGCTGCCTTTGTCCCCTTCCCTGTCAGAACAACCAAAAGGCCCGTCGCATTGGGGTCTAGGGTGCCGGTATGTCCAATATGTTTTTCATGCAAAACGCCCCGCAGATGGGCGCACACATCCATGCTTGTCCACTCGGCAGGCTTGTCTACCAGAAGAATACCGTCCATTAAAGCTCCCTCAATATCTCCCGCACCAGTATCTCACAAGCCTCCTCCGGCCCGGCGTCTATGGTACAGCCGGAAGCCATGCGGTGGCCGCCGCCCCCGTGCAGCGCACAAATGGCGGAGGAATCGAACATCGGCCCGCTGCGCATACTTATCTTGCAGTGGCCCGGCTTCATTTCCCGAATTGTGACGGAAACCCTGCTCCCTGCTACACGCCCGGCCAGAGAAGCCAAATCATCGCAGTCGTCTTCCGTAGCGCCGGAACGTTCCATCATATCCAGCGTGACGGTGGCCACAGTCACAGACTTATCGGGGCCAAAGCGTTTCAGTCCCGCAAATATCATCCCTTCCAGCGTCAGTCTTGCAAAGGAGGTGGCCCGGAAAAGCTGGATATTAAGCTGCTTATGGTCGGCTCCTGCCTCAATAAGCTGGGCGGCAGCCTGATGAGTCTCCGCTGTGGTATTCGCATAGACAAAGCAGCCGCAGTCCGTGCTGACAGCCATATACAGGAGGTCGGCCTCGTCCTTGTCCGGGCCGCCGAGCATCTCATTGGCAAGTTGCAGAATAATTTCCCCGCAGGAGGCCTTATTTGGCTGGCACAGGAGATTTTCCGCATAGCCGGTATTGGTGGGATGGTGATCGATACAAAGGCCGACGCTCTCCCCGCAGAAGCCTCTGGGGAAGAGATTCTCCGCCGCCAGGTCTATGGTAACGATACAGGCAGGTTCAAATCCGGCAGGGGCGATATAGGGCGCCGTCCAGCGGCTATAGCGCTCTGTGGTCTCCGGGTTGTCGTACACAAAAGCGGTTTTCCCCATGCGTCGGAGCATATGACAAAGGGCGGCGGCACTGCCAAGCGTGTCGCCGTCCGGATGGATATGCGTCACCAGCAAATATCCGTTGTGTTCGTTCAGATAGGTTATACAGTCATTCAGTGTCATCGTCGTCATGTTGAATGTCCAAATCGTTGATAATGCGGTTGATATATGCCCCGTGGGCAATGGAATCATCTAGCTGAAAGGTCAGCTCCGGGGTATAACGCAAATCCAGACTTCTGCCCAGTTCCCGCCGCAGATACCCCGCGACCGAACGCAGCCCCCGCAGCATTTCCTTTTCGTTAAATTCTCCCAAAACGCTCACATACACTTTGCAGTAGCGAAGGTCTTTCGTGGTTTCTGTGTGTGTGATGGAGACCATGGCCCCCTGTTGGATGCGAGGGTCTTTTACCTCCCGGAGTTTTTCCGCCAGAACCCGGCGGATGTCGTCGTTGATTCTGTCAATGTGATAATTAGGCATTGATCTGCTCCATGATAAAGCACTCTATCACGTCAAGCTCCTTGATGTCGTTGAATTTTTCCACCTGCATACCGCACTCATAGCCGGAGGCGACCTCGCGGACGTCGTCCTTGAAGCGGCGCAGGGAAGCCAGGTTGCCCTCGAATACAACAATGTTGTCCCGCAGGACGCGCACCTGGCAGTTGCGCTGAATCTTGCCATCCAGCACATAGCAGCCGCAGACGGTACCCACCTTGGAAACCTTATAGGTCTGGCGAACTTCGGCGTGGCCGATGATTTTCTCCTGGAATTTCGGGGCCAGCATACCCTTCATAGCGGATTCGATTTCGTTGATGCAGTCATAAATCACCCGATAGAGCCGGATGTCCACATCGGAGCGGGCAGCGTTGTCCCTGGCGGCGTTGTCAGGCCGGACGTTAAAGCCCACGATCACCGCGTTGGACGTGGAGGCCAGCATGACGTCCGACTCATTGATGGCGCCCACGGCGCAGTGGATGACCTTGACTCGAACCTCCTCGTTGGAGAGCTTTTCCAGAGATGCCTTCACCGCCTCGGCGCTGCCCTTTACATCGGCCTTGACGATGATGTTGAAGTCCTTCATCTCTCCCTGCTGGATGCGGGCAAAAAGGTCGTCCAGAGACACCTTCTTGGGGGCGGAACCGGCGGCTTGCTTCGCTTTTTCCTTGCGTTCCTCCACCAGCTCACGGGCCATGCGCTCATCCGCCACAGCGTTGAACACATCTCCTGCGTTGGGAACCTCGCTCATGCCAGCGATTTCTACCGGCACAGACGGCCCAGCCTCTGTAACGCGCTGACCCTTGTCGTTTATCATGGCGCGGACACGGCCCACGGCAGTACCGGCGATGATAACGTCTCCCTGCTTGAGCGTGCCGTTTTGCACAAGAACGGTCATAATAGAACCGCGGCCTTTGTCCAGGCGGGCCTCGATCACAGCGCCGCTGGCAGCCCGATCGGGGTTTGCACGCAGGCCAAGCATTTCCGTTTGCAGGGCAAGCATTTCCAGCAGATTCTCAACGCCCTCGCCGGTCTTGGCGGAAATCGGGCAGATGATGGTGTCGCCGCCCCACTCCTCCGGGACAAGCTCGTATTCCGTGAGCTGCTGCTTTACCCGCTCCGGGTTCGCGCCGGGCATATCCATTTTGTTGATAGCCACCACAATGGGGATGTTGGCGGCCTTGGCGTGATTGATTGATTCAATGGTCTGGGGCTTGATGCCCTCTGTGGCGGCCACCACCAGGATGGCCACGTCCGTCACCATGGCTCCACGAGCGCGCATGGAGGTAAACGCCTCATGACCGGGAGTATCCAGGAAGGTGATAGGAGCGCCGTTGATGTCCACAACATAGGCGCCGATGGCCTGGGTAATGCCGCCGGCCTCCCCTTCCGCAACGCGCGTGTGGCGAATATAGTCCAAAAGCGATGTCTTGCCGTGGTCAACGTGGCCCATGACAACAACCACAGGGGCGCGAGGCTTCAGCTCTTCTTCCGTATCTTCGTGATCGTCTATCAGCCGCTCCTCTACGGTGACGACCACCTCATGCTCCACCTTGCAGTTAAATTCCATGGCCACCAGCGCGGCGGTGTCATAGTCTATTATATCCGGCAGGCTTGCCATTACGCCCATATGAACCAGCTTGCGGACGACCTCCGCTCCGCTTTTCTTCATGCGAACCGCCAGCTCCTGCACGGAAATCTCATCGGGTATCTGCACGCGAGTAGGGGCCTTTTTTGCAATCTCAAGCTGGAGGCGCTGCATTTTTTCCCGCTCCTCCTGGCGACGCTTGGCGCTGCTGGAGGGGGCGGAGCTATTGCGCTTGTTGCGGCTTCCGATTTTCTCTTTGCCCCGCTTCATTTTATCCGCTTTGTCTCCTGCCATGCGGTCAAAGCGTTCATCGTACTTGGACAGGTTTGTGGCAACAGAACCTCTGGTGTCCACTACCTTTTTCTGAGGCATTTGCTTTGGAACGTGAGGCTTTTCGGTCTTGGCCTGCTTGCCCTGATTCTGACTCTGGCCCTGGCTCTGCTTTTGAGTGGCAGATGTCGTTCCGCCGCTTGTTTTTTGAGCAGGCTGAGACTGTCCTCCCTTCTGGGCGGGCTTCTTCTCCTCCTGTTTGGGGGCCGCATCCGCATAGACCTCCGCGATGCTCTCGACCTGGTTGTGCTGGGTCATGTATTCAAAGATGATGCTCAGCTCCTCATCTTCCAAAACCTGCATATGGTTTTTGGGCGTGGTTGCATACTGCGTCAGGATCTCTGTGATGACCTTGGAGGTGACGCCAAAGTCCTTGGCCACCTCATGCACACGGTATTTGATCAAGCTCATATTCGCTCCTCCTGTTCCTTGGATTTCCTACAATTCCTTTCTGGAGGCCTCTGAAAAGGCCCTCGCAAGCCCATCGTCCCGCACAAGGACGAGGGCCACGGGATTACTCCGCCCAATGGCGGCAGCAATCTCTGATTTTGTGTAAACCGTTCTCAACATCGGCACGGGGAAAATTTCCGTCATCTTCTGCGCCCGCAACGCCGTAGACGCCCCTGCATCCTGGGCCAAGATCAGAAGACTCCCTTTCCTCCGCTGGACGCTCTTACTTATGTCCAGCTCGCCGACCCGCAGTTTCCCGGCTTTTGCGGCCAGGGCAAGATACCCCAGCGCCTTATCCACCGGCACACTCCGCAATAGCCGCGGCCAGAGCTTCATAGGTCTCCGGCGTAATTTCCACAGCAAGCATACGCTCCAGAGCGTGATTTTTTCTGGCCTTTTCCAGGCACGCCGTATTGCGGCACAAATACGCGCCGCGACCGGGTGCTTTGGCTTTTGCGTCTGCTATAATCTGTCCGTCCGGGGTACGGACAATGCGGATAAGCTCCTTTTTTGCGGCTCTGGTGCGGCAGGCGGCACACATACGCAAAGGCTCGGCCATGGTTCAGCCCTCGCTGGTAGGCTTGATGTCGATCTTAATGCCGGTCAGCTTTGCCGCAAGACGGGCGTTTTGGCCCTCCTTGCCGATGGCCAGAGAGAGCTGTCCGTCCGGCACAATAACCCGGCAGGACTTCTCATCATCATCCATAATGACGTTGACCACCTCCGCCGGTGACAGGGCCGCAGCCACATATTCCTCCGGCGTCTGGCTATACTTTACAATATCGATTTTTTCTCCGCCCAGCTCATCCACAATAGTAGCCACACGGCTGCCTCTTGGCCCAACGCAAGCGCCGATGCAGTCCACATCCGGGGCGGTACTCCAAACAGCCACCTTTGTGCGGGAACCGGCCTCACGGGCGATGCTCATAATCTCCACCGTGCCGTCTGCAATTTCGGGAACCTCAAGCTCAAACAGGCCCTTCACAAGACCGGGGTGAGTGCGGCTGATCAACACCTGCGGCCCGCGGGTGGACTTGCGAACCTCAATGACGTAGACCTTCACGCGGGAGCCTTCCACCAGCTCCTCGTTGGGAAGCTGCTCGTTGGCAGAGAGCAGTGCGTCCGTATATTCGGCGTTGGAGCTTATTTTCATGGATATGCCGCCGGTTCGGGGGTCTATACGGGATACCTCGCCGGTGAAAATTTCATGCTCCTTGGATGTAAACTCATCATAAATCAGGCCGCGCTCCGCCTCCCGAATTCCCTGGATAATGACCTGCTTTGCAGCCTGAGCTGCAATGCGGCCAAATTCCTTCGTGTTCACGGGAATGTGTATCTGGTCGCCGATCTGTGCCTTTTTAGAGATCTTTCGAGCCTGCTCCAGAGTCATTTCTGTAGCGGGATTCTCGACCTCCTCCACCACATCGGTCAGAATATACATATCTATTTTCTTTTTTGCCTCGTCCAGCTCCACCACCACGTTATCCGCAGCGTCCGGGTTATCCTTGCGGAACGCAGCCAGCATGGCTTGATTGATTTTTTCGTACATATATTCACGGGGTATTCCCTTTTCCCGCTCGATGTCCTCAACTGCGGCAAAAAACTCGGCGTTCATAGCGTTTCTCCTTCACGTTGTACTGTCATTATGATAATTAGAAATCCATTTCCATACGCAGACGCACATTGGCAACCTGCTTTTCCTCAAAGCGATGCTCCTGCCCTCCGGCATAAACGGTCACGACACCGTCCTCATAAGCGGTCAGGGTACCCACCCAGAGCTTCGATCCGTCCACAGCGCTGTACAGTCTGATCTCTACCTTTGAACCAAGAAAGCGCTGGAAATCGGAGGGCCGCTTCAGGGAACGCTCGCATCCGGCGGAGCTGACCTCAAAAATATAACTGTCCGGCACGGGATCCTTCTCGTCCAAAATCGGATCCATAGCGCGGGAGACGACCTCGCAGTCGTCCAACGTCACACCCTCCGGGCCGTCCAGATAAATACGCAGATATTTTTGTCCGGCCTCCGTCACATATTCCACGTCCCAAAGCTCCATACCGGCCTGCTCTACTATGGGAAGGGCAAGATCCCAAACGATTTTTTCAATTCGATTCATAGTTTATAATTTCCAGTTTTTGACAAATTCTTTTACATCAAGAAAAAGAGTGGGACGCGACCCACTCCAGGAAAAGACCTTTACTACGCCTGACTATACCATATTCCGGCCTACAAATCAAGAACTTTTTTATAAAATAAGGATAAGATGCTAAAAGTTGCGGGACTGGTTATCTCAAAGCGACAAAAAAGCGTTATTTTGATTGTTTTTTGTTCAACCATTATCCAGGCTTTCCCGCAGGCGTTCCAGGGCTTTTTTTTCGATGCGTGAGACGTAGGAACGGGAAATGCCCACAATTTGAGCTACCTCCCGCTGGGGCAGGGGCGGCTTTCCGTCCAGGCCGTAGCGCAAGCGGATGATCTTGGCCTCCCGCCCGGAGAGGACGGCGTCTACCGCCCCCCGCACCTGAAGGGCAGCTTCCCGGCGGGACAGTTCCTCCAGCATATCCTCCCCGTCCGCAATGGTATCCAGCAGCGCCAGGCCGTCCCCATCCTCATCTGAATCCAACGCGTCGGACAAGGACACGTCTCCGGCGCTTTTCTTCTGCCCCCGAAAGTGCATTAGTATTTCGTTTTCTATACATTTGGAGGCATAGGTAGCCAGACGAACGCCCTTGTCTGGCCGGTAGGTGGACACCCCCTTAATCAGGCCAATGGTGCCGATGGATACCAAATCCTCCGCGTCAGCGCTGGTAGTATAGTATTTTTTGATAATGTGCATCACAAGACGCAGATTATGCTCTATCAGTGTGTTTCGGGCCTCCATATCCCCCGCCAGGGAGCGCTCTATGCACTCCCGCTCCTCCACCGGCTTCAGCGGACGGGGAAAGGACGAGGCGTTGTCTCCCATGCGCAGCATCATCAGCGCACTGGAGACGAGAAGCATAAATGTTGTGGATAGCATAGCTGCATCGACCTCCCCAGCAGACTATGCTATCTCTGTTTGTCCTGATTCGACTTTATTTTACTCCGCCCAGTCCCTGGCGCGGGAAACGGCCTTGTGCCAGCCCATCATCAGGGCGGCGGCCTTATCTGGATTCATGGAAGGCTCAAACCGCCGCTGGGTGTGGCGCATGGCCCGCACATCCTCCAAATTTGTCCACACACCGGCGTTCAGTCCTGCCAGAAACGCAGCACCCAAAGCCGTTGTCTCTACCGTCTGGGGCCGGTCGATGGGCCGCTGCAAAATATCGGCCTGGAACTGCATCAATATATCGGATACCGCCGCGCCGCCGTCTACCCGCAGTACGTCCAGTTGCTTACCTGCATCTGCTTCCATGGCGTGGAGCAGGTCGGCCACTTGATAGGCAATGCCCTCCAGCACGGCCCGGCAGATATGCGCCCGGTTGGTGCCTCTGGTGATGCCTACAATGGTTCCTCTTGCGTAAGCGTCCCACCAGGGAGCGCCCAGACCTGTGAAGGAGCTTACCACGTATACGCCGCCTGCATCCGGGACAGACTCTGCCAGAACGTCGCACTCGTGCACAGTGGAGATAAGGCCCAACTCGTCCCGGAGCCATTGGATAGAAGAGCCTGCGTTAAAAACGCTGCCCTCCACGGCGTAGACGGTCTGCCCGCCGATCTGCCAGCCAACGCAGGTGAGAAGTCCACCCTTGTTCTCCGGCACGGCGGAACCTGCATTCATCAGTGTGAAGCAGCCGGTGCCATAGGTGTTTTTGGCCTGTCCCGGAGCCAGGCATCCCTGTCCAAGCAGGGCGGCCTGCTGATCGCCGGCAGCGCCGCATATGGGTATGCCTGCCAGCTTTTCCAGTCCGGGAATATTCTCTCTTACCGAACCAAAGCAGAAGGAATTGGGTACCGGCTGAGGCAGCATCTCCATGGGGATGTCCAGCACACGGCACAGCTCCTCATCCCAGCACAGACGGTGAATGTCAAACAGCATAGTGCGGGAGGCGTTGGAATAATCCGTCATGTGCTGCCCGGTCAGGTTCCAAATGAGCCAGGTATCCACAGTGCCGAACAGAAGCTCCCCCGCCTCCGCCCTTTTCCGCACACCTGGAACGTTATCCAATATCCATTTCAGCTTGGTGCCGGAGAAGTAGGGATCGGGTACAAGGCCCGTCACCCGGCGGATATGCTCCGACATACCCTCTGCCTCCAGCTTCTGACAGATGGGAGCCGTCCGGCGGCACTGCCAGACAATGGCATTATATACCGGCTCGCCGGTTTTTCTGTCCCAGACGATGGTGGTCTCCCGCTGGTTGGTAATGCCAATAGCGGCAATGTCCGCCCTGGACAGGCCGGAGCGTTCATAGGCTGCTCCCAGGGCGTGAAGCTGCGTGCTGAGAATATCCCGTGGGTCATGCTCCACCCATCCGGGATGCGGATAATGCTGCGGGAAGGGGTATTGCTCCAGAGAGACAATGTTCCCCTTTGCGTCAAAAATGATGGCCCGCGAGGTAGTGGTTCCCTGATCCAGGGCAATGACATAACCGTTCATAATCCCGCTCCTTTGGTTGACAGATGATGGAAAATTTTATATAATGTCAACAATAAAACAATTTCTTGGTTGATTGCATAATGAAGATGGACACTTGAAAAAGAAAATCCATAGTGAT